>CAZZIL010000031.1:0-3987 GCA_964654265.1 uncultured Gammaproteobacteria bacterium
CGACACCCCTCGCTGTCGGTTTGGTGGTCCGGGTCGCGAGGGGAGGGGGCGTGCGGTGCGGTGCGCGCGCGTATGCGGGACGCTGTGCGCCGGCCGCCCCGGCGGCGTCGGCCAGCACTTCCATGGTGCCCTCGCGCGGGGAGAAATGCGCCAGGGCGGACATTTCGCCCGTTTGTGCGCGTCCGTGACAATGAGCCGGCCGCGGACCGGGACACGGCTTGGCTTTTCTGTCGGGGCTGGTGGGGGCGGGCTTGGCGTGCTCACGCCTCCACAAGACCATTCATGACCCCCAGTGCCTTCCGCAACGTCTCGGCAGAGACGTAGTCCTCGCTGTCGAAACCGATCGCCACGTTCTTCCCGGGGACGCAGACATTGCACCACGCGCCACCATCTGCGCCGCGCACCACCATGATCGATCGCCCAGGCTCAGGCCGGGCATAGATGACCATTCCCCCCAGCTCGGACGGATGAACATCGTATCGGTAAGGATATTCCTCGTATAGGTGTCGCAACAGCACCTCGGTGTCCCTCAGCATCTCGGTGGTGGGAACCGGAACCTCGTCCTCCAACGCCGTGGCTTTCGCCCTGCTGATGTCACGCAGGGCGTTCGCCAAGTCTTCGGGGATTTCCGGGCCGGACTCGCCCGTGCGCAGATTCGGCTTCGGGGTCCCGGCTTTCGTTGGCGTGCCCATCATGAAGTGACCAAGTGCTGTGTCTGGCCCCGTTCCTCAGTGCCCATGGGCGGCGAGATATTTCTTCATCTCCCTGTTCACCGACCGGCCGTCGCACTCGACCCAGGCGAGCCGATGGCCGTCACGGTCGTGCTCCACGGAGTCAACGAGCACCCTTCCGCTTGCCATCAGCTGATGCAGGTGCCACCGCGCCTGTGCGCCCAAGTACTGGTGCACGCCCGGAGCGTTGACCTCCAGCAACCGAACGGGTGTCCCGCCATTCTCCGTCTCGAACGTGTCGCCGGCGATCACCCGCCTGACTATCTCCGTGCTCTCCATGTTGGCCTCCTGTCACACGGTCAAGTGTCGGCGTCCAGCATACCGAGGTCTTCAGGCTCTGTCAAGCGGTTTTGAGGATGGGGACAACGGCTCTCGGGAAGATGCCATGCACGATGGCGCCAAGGTGCGGCGGCTACGGGGAGGCTGTGTCGCACGGTGGGTCAGCCGATAGCCACCGCGCCACCATGCCCGGATCCGTCCCAAGGGAGCAGGCTACCCCACAGGCACGGCCTTGGCAAGACCGTCGGCGCGCCACTGCACACCCGATCGGTCCCCGCCTGCCTCTTTTGCGTGAGGGTCTGCGCGCCCCGGCACGCCAACCGCCCCGTCTTGTCGCCCCTGTGCCACAGCCCGAAGCCGACCCCCTGCCCTGCGGGGTTGGCGGCTCCGCGCCGTGGGGGCTGCGTGTGCTGGCGCGGGCTGATGGCGCGCGGGCGTTGTGCGACCCAGTGCTGTGCCGGGCGTTGCGGCCGCCTAGGGCTGCGCGCCCGCCGCTGGCCGGCTGGAGTTCTCGGGGAGAGGGAGGACGGTTGCCGACGCGGCCGTCGTCGGCATCGACCGGCACACCAGCCTGGCGCGATGGCCTTGCCCGCGTGTCAGGGGTGCGCGGGGGCTGGCGGGGTCGTCCTCGTCAGTCTGCGCGGCCAAGGCCGTCACCGAGGGGCGGCGCCTGGCGACGCGCGACCCGGCGCACCGCGGGTCTGCCGCCCTTCGGGCATGCCGGGGAGGACGATGCCGGGCTTCGGCCACGGACCTCGGGACCGCCTCGGACTGGCGCCGCCCGCCAGGCGGCGTCCGGCCGGGGTCGGCCGGGGCATCGCCTCCTCACGGAAGGCGTGAGGACCCGCCTCGCCAAATCCCCCCGGACGGGCCTCGTTGCGCGCGGCCGAAACGGACTTCCTGCGCAAGACGCGGCCCGGTCTCTCCGCGGGGGCTATCGGCGGGAGGCCTGGCTCGGTGGCGGTTCCTTCTCGCCTTTCATGACCGCCACCGCCTCCCGCAACGTTTTCTCGGAAACGAAGTCCTCGCTGTTGTAACGGATCGCCCTGGTTTTCTCCGGGACACAGACGCAACACCACGCGGTGCCGTCTGCGCGACGCACCACTGCGATCGAGCGCCTGTACTCGGGCCCTGCATGGATCATCATGTCTCCCAAGCCGCACGGATTCACGTCGTACCGGTATGGATATATCCTGTAAAGCTGCCGCAACAGGGTCTCGGTGTCCCTCAGTGCCTCCGGGGTGGGAGCTAGAAAACCGTCCTCCCGCGCCCAGGCTTCCGCCTGACCGAGTTCCCACAGGGCGCCCGCCAAGTCTTCGGGGATTTCCGGGGCGGACTCGCCCGTGGCCAGTCCGGGAACGGCCGTCTCCCCGGGTTGGGACCGCAGATTCGGCTCCGGGGTCCCGGCTTTCGTTGGTGTGCCCATCATGAGGTGACCAAATGCCGTGTTCGGCCCCGCTCCTCAGTACCCATGGGCGGCGAGGTATTTCTTCATCTCCCTGTTCACCGACCGGCCTTCGCACTCGACCCGGGCAAGTCGCCGGCCGGCCTTGTCGTGCTCCACGGAGTCAACGAGCACCCTTCCGCTTGCGATCAGCTGATGCAGGTGCCACCGCGCCTCTGTTCCCAAGTGCTGGTGCATCCCCGGTGAACGGACATCCGGCAACCGGACAGGTGTCCTGGCATTCACCGTCTCGAACGTGTCGCCAGTGACGACCCGCTTGACTATCTCAACGCTCTCCATTCCGGCTCCTGTCACTTGGGCAAGTGTCGGCGCCCAGTGTACTGAGACCATCAGGCCCAGTCAAGTGGTGGCGTTGCACGGCGGGCAATCGGCTCAACCACCCGCCAGTGAGTGCCGCCACGCCGTGCCTTGGGCGTCGCGGAGGCCGGCGCGCCGGGGTTGCAGGTCTCATCGCTTGGGGGTGACGGACGACAGCCGCACATCGGCCCGCTGGCGGATTCCCTTCCCTCCCGGCAGCGCTGAAAGGGGGTGCCCGGTACCCGGTCCCGCGCGGCATTGGCGGGATCCGTGCGTTTGCCGGGCCGGGCCGGGTCGCCGATCTCTCCCATCGCGACTGTTCCGGTGGGCGTTCCGGCCTTGCGCCCGGCGCGGGACGAGGCCGAGGCCGGGAGACGCGCACACCAGCGCCACCGCCGAGGAAGCAAATCACCCCCTCCCCCGTCCCACCGCACACTGCCCGGCGCGCGTCTTGCCGTTGACGGTTCGTGTCGCCCCCGCCGGCGGCGCCGGGGATGGTGCATGGCCTGCCGCGTTCTTGCCGTGCCGATCGCCGACATCGTTGCCTCGCGGGCGGTTGCCGTGGGTTGGCGTGAGAACCCGGCGTGCCACGCCCGTCCCTGCCATGGGCGTGCGCGCTCCGATCTCTCCGGGCCGGGCTGGCGCGGACAACAGGGACTGGCGACCGGGTCTTGGTCGTGATGCGATGGCAGACTCTGACGGGAGGCGTGCCAAGCCGGTGTCGTCGGGTGTTGGCGCGAGAGGAGGCGGTCTGTCCGCGGGGGCAACGCGCGGCCCCGCACGATGTGGCCGGCGCCTGTCACCGCGTGCGCGGAGCCCCCCCGATCGCATGCGCCGTCCTCGTGCCGACCGATCGACCGACGCGTCTGATTGGGGCGACCGGGTGTCGTCAGGCCTCCTCGACGGGTGGGAGGGCATCCCCGGCTCCCTCGGCAACATCCACGTCGGTCGCCGTCGGCGCCACCTGCCGAGCCGGTGTCTCTCGCCACCGGGATCGGCGGCGACCCTCTTCGCGGTCGGACCGCACGGCGCGCGCCGGGCACGGTGGGCGCGACATCCGTGGGGACGCACGGCACCGCGATGCCCGGGTCTGCCTGTCGCCCGCAACGTGCCGCTTGCCCGGCTCGGCGACCGATGCGACAACCGTCCCCCCGCCCCGGACGACACCCGGTTGGCCGGGCACTCCACATCAGCCAGCCGGCCGGCCGCCGGAAC
>CAZZIL010000032.1:0-3504 GCA_964654265.1 uncultured Gammaproteobacteria bacterium
CGTCCCGGCCTGCGCGGCGGCGACGTGGGCGAACACCGCCGCCGCGTCGACCGTCGCCGCCACGTCGTGCGTGCGCACGATGGCGGCCCCGCGCGCGAGCGCGATGGTCGCCGCGGCGACGCCGGCGCACAGGCGCCCGTCCACGCCGCGCCCGGTGATCGCGCCGAGCATGCTCTTGCGCGACAGCCCGACGAGCACCGGGCGACCGAGCGCGCCGAGGTCGCCGAGACGGGCGAGCAGCTCGCAGTTGTGCGCCAGCGTCTTGCCGAAGCCGAAGCCGGGATCGACGCACACCCGGTCGTCGGCGACGCCCGCGTCCCGCAACGCACGCAGCCGGCCTCGGAGGAACGAGAGGACCTCCCCGGTCACGTCCCCGTAGCGCGGGTCGTCCGCCATGGTCGCCGGGGTGCCCAGCATGTGCATCACGCAAAGCGCGCAGCCGGAGTCGGCGACGGCCCCGATCGTCCCCTCGCCACGCAGGCCGTTGACGTCGTTGACCATGTGCGCCCCGGCGTCGAGCGCCTCCGCCATCACCTCGCGGCGCATGGTGTCGACCGAGACCACGGCGTCGATCCCGTCGAGCGCGCGCACCACCGGGAGCACGCGGGCGATCTCGGTTTCGGCGTCGACCGGGCGTGCGCCCGGCCGGGTCGACTCCCCGCCGACGTCGATGATCGCGGCGCCTTCGTCGACCATCCTGCGCGCGTGCTCGACCGCGGCGGACACCGTCGGATGGCTGCCGCCGTCGGAGAACGAGTCGGGAGTGACGTTGAGCACGCCCATGACCGCCGGGCGCGACAGGTCCAGCCGGCGCCCGCGGCACGAGAGGAAGGGCGCGTCCGCCCCGGTTTCGGGCATCGCGGCCATCACGGCCGGGACAGGGGCCCCGCGGCGACCGTCAGGCGGTGCCGGGCGCCCTGCCCTCCGACACGTCCACCGGCTTGTCGCCGGCAACATCGTCCTTGGCATCGCTAGCCGCCTCGGCCGGGTCCTCCGGCGGGGGCGTGAAGTCCTGCGGCGGCCGCGGGTCCTTGCCCTCCATGATGTCGCCGATCTGGGCGCTGTCGAGCGTCTCCCACTCGAGCAGGGCGGCCGCCATCTTCTCGACCTTGTCGCGGTTCTCCTCGAGCAGGCGTTTCGCCAAGGCGTACTGCCCGTCGATGATCCGCCGGATCTCCGTGTCGACCTTGCGCATCGTCTCGTTCGACAGCGTGCGGTGCGTCGTGATCGAGCGCCCGAGGAAGACCTCGCCCTCCTCGTCGCCGTAGACCATGGTGCCGAGCTCCGCGCTCATCCCCCACTGCGTCACCATCCGCCGCGCGGTGTCGGTCGCGCGCTCGAAGTCGTTGCTCGCCCCGGTCGTCATCTGGTGCATGAACAGCTCCTCGGCGGCGCGCCCGGCGAGCAGCACGCAGATGGTGTCGAGCACCTGCTTGTCGCTCAGGCTGTACTTGTCCTCGCTCGGCAACTGCAGCGTGACGCCGAGCGCGCGCCCGCGCGGGATGATCGTCACCTTGTGCACCGGGTCGGTGTGCTCCAGCAGCTTGGCGACGATCGCGTGCCCGGACTCGTGGTACGCCGTGTTGCGGCGCTCGTGCTCGGGCATCACCATCGAGCGCCGGGCCGCGCCCATCAGGATCTTCTCCTTGGCGTACTCGAAGTCGCCCATCGCGACCGTGCGGTGGTTCTGGTGCGCCGCGTACAGCGTCGCCTCGTTCACCAGGTTCGCCAGGTCCGCGCCCGAGAACCCGGGGGTGCCGCGCGCGATCACCTGGGCGTCCACATCCTTGCCCAGCGGGATCTTGCGCATGTGCACCAGCAGGATCTCGCTGCGCCCGCGGATGTCCGGCAACGGCACCACCACTTGGCGGTCGAAACGCCCCGGCCGCATCAGCGCCGGGTCCAGCACGTCCGGGCGGTTGGTCGCCGCGATCACGATCACGCCGAGGTTCTCGTCAAACCCGTCCATCTCGACCAGCAGCTGGTTCAGCGTCTGCTCGCGCTCGTCGTTGCCGCCGCCGAGCCCGGCGCCGCGCTGGCGCCCGACCGCGTCGATCTCGTCGATGAACACAATGCACGGCGCGTTCTTCTTCGCCTGGTCGAACATGTCGCGCACGCGCGCGGCGCCGACCCCGACGAACATCTCGACGAAGTCCGACCCGGAGATGCTGAAGAAGGGGACCTGCGCCTCGCCGGCGATCGCCTTCGCGAGCAGCGTCTTCCCGGTGCCGGGGCTGCCCATCATGATCGTCCCGCGCGGGATCTTCCCCCCCAGGCGCTGGAACTTCCCGGGGTCGCGCAGGAACTCCACCAGCTCGGTCACCTCCTCCTTGGCCTCGTGGCACCCGGCGACGTCCTGGAAGGTCACCACGTTGCTCTTCTCGTCGATCATCTTCGCCCGGCTCTTGCCGAAGGAGAACGCGCCGCCGCGGCCGCCCCCCTGCAACTGCCGGTAGAAGAACACCCAGATCCCGATCAGCAGCAGCATCGGGAACCACGACACGAACACCGTCGCAAGCATCGACGGCTCGTCCACCGGCTCCGACACGATGTTCACCCCGGACTTGCGCAGGTCGGAGACCATGAACAGGTCGCTCGGCGCGTTCGTCATCACCGTCTCGCCGTCCTCGCGCTGCGCGTACAGCTTGCGCTCGTCGATGCGCACCGACGTGATCACGCCCGAGGTCGCGTCCGCCATGAACTCGGAGTACGGGACCTGCCGGTGGCCGCCCTGGTTGTCGCGCACCTGGTTGAAGATCATCACGATCGCCCCGATGAGCAGCGCCCAGAATATCAACGTCTTTCCAAACACCTCAGCTGTCCTTCCCGGCCGTGTTCCCGGCCTTGTCCGTCGCCCACAAGTATACTTCACGGCTCGCCTTCCGGGTCGCGCCCGGGCGGACCGCGACGACCTTTCGGAACAGCGCGCGCTGGAGTCCCAGCGCCGGGTCGAGCGCGCCCCCCTGGAACAGCTTCGTCAGCGCGTTGCCGCCGGGGCGCAACACCCGGGCGTGGATCTCCGAGACCCGCTCGGCCAGCCCGGCAAAGTTCGCGTCGTCGGTGTCCCGCACCCCGGTTATGTCGGGGGCGATGTCCGAGATCACAAGGTCGAAGGGCCTGCCGTCGACAAGCCGCAGGATGTCGTCCGCGACGCCGGGCCGCCCAACGTCCAAACACTCGGCGCGCGCGCCCGCGCACGGCTCCATCGGGAGCCGGTCGACCGCGAGCACCGTCCCGGACTTCCCGGCGCGCTCGACGGCGACCTGCGTCCAGCCGCCCGGGGCGGCGCCCAAGTCAAGCACCCTCATTCCAGGACGGAACACAGAGAGCCTGGTGTCCATCTCGATCAGCTTGTACGCGGCGCGGGAACGGTAACCCTCGCGTTGCGCGCGGCGCACGTGCGGGTCGGACTGGTGACGCCGCACCCACGCCTTGGTCCTGGAACGCCCCGAGGGCATCGCCCCGCCCGTCAGCCGCGCGGGTCCGAAAAGCCCGGAGTGGGAC
>CAZZIL010000033.1:0-11657 GCA_964654265.1 uncultured Gammaproteobacteria bacterium
AAGCGGTCAGGGGCGAGTAGGTCTCGTACACCCGCCTGATGACGTGCTCCTCCTCATCGGAGAAGTTGGCGGAGTAGCCCTCCACCCTCGCCACCGGCTCGTTGTAGAGCTTGGGGGGCGGGGGACGGAACGTGTCGTACACCTCGCGCGCGACAGGGCCGTCCGGCCACACCTCGAAGTGCTGGCGGATCAGCGGGCGGTCGTGGACCGCCAAGGTCCATCCATGCGCGAAGTAGACGTGCTTGACGAGCTCGTAGACGGTGATGAGCGCATCCTCCGCATCGGCGTGCTCGATGACGCGGTTCGCCACCGCCCGGCCATCGTAGCCGCGAAAGCGGCCGTCCTCCCACAGGCCCTCGTCCGGGCGCGCCTTCTTCCGCCACCACATGCCGGAAGTATAGCCGGGTTTTGTCGGCGCGGACGGCGGGATGGCGGCGGACCGGGCGTGCCCGGCGCGGCCGGACGCCGCCGCGCGGCTCATGTAAAATCGCCGGGCGCGGGGCGCCGGGGCGCGTGCGCGCGCAAGACCATGGACCGATCTTGGGGGCTGGGCGCATGAGCCGTTCGTTGGACACACCCTTGGCCGTCGTCACCGGAGCCAACCGCGGGCTGGGGCTGGGGGTGGCGAAGGCGCTGGCGGCGCGCCCGTTCCGGCTGTTTCTCGTCTGCCGGGGGCGGGAGGCGGCGGCGCGGCTTGGGCGCGACGTCGACGCGGAGGTGTTCGTCGCGGACGTCACCGACGCGGCGGCGGTCGCGGCGATGGCGGCGCATCTCGGCGCGACCCGGGGGCGGGTCGATGTCCTGGTGAACAACGCGGCGATCGCCCCGGACCTTCACGGGCCGGCGCCCGGCAGCGACGTCGAGTCGGAGGTCGACGCGGTCCGCCGCACACTCGAGACCAACGTCGTGGGGACCTACCGCGTCACGCGCGCGCTGTGGCCGCTGCTGTCGCGCTCGCCGGCGGCGCGCGTGGTCAACGTGTCGAGCGGCATCGGGCGCCTCGGCGTGATGGGCGCGGGCTCACCGGGCTACCGGGCGTCGAAGACGGCGCTGAACGCGCTGACGCGGGTCTGGGCGGCGCAGGCGCAGGCCGAGGGCGTCCCAATCAAGGTGAACTCGGTGACGCCGGGGTGGGTGCGCACCGACATGGGCGGCCCGGACGCCGAGCGCTCGCTTGACGAGGGCGTCGCCGGCATCGTCTGGGCGGCGACCCTCCCGGACGACGGCCCGTCCGGGGGGTTCTTCATGGACGGCGAAGAGATTGGCTGGTAGCGCCCCGGGGGAGCGCCCGCGCGGGGAGGCCGCCGCCCGGCCGGCGCCGCCGTTCGCGCACCTTCGGCTGCGCACCGAGTACTCGATGCGCAGCGGGATGTTGCGGCTGACGCCCGGCCCGGGCGACGCCGCGCCGGCGCGGCGCGGGCGCGGCCCCGCCCGCCGCGGCGGCTCCGGGCGCACGCTGGCCCAGGAGGCCGCCGGGCGCGGCCTGGTCGCGCTCGGCATCGCCGACGAGAACAACCTGTTCGGCGCGGTCAAGTTCCACAAGGCGTGCGCGCGCCACGGGATCAAGCCGGTGGTCGGCTGCGACCTGACGGTCGGGCTCGGCTTCGGCAACGAGCGCGACCGCGCGGTCACGGCGCTGGCGCTGTGCCAGGACCGCGCGGGCTACGCCAACCTGTGCCGGATCGTCTCGGACGCCCACGGCCGCGCGGTGCGGGAGCGCACGGCGCCGTGCGCCGACCTGTCGCGGCTGGGGCGCGCGGACTGGGAGGGGCTGGTCGTCCTCTCGGGCTGGTCCGCCGGCGAGGTCGGCCGGCACCTCGCCGCCGGCGACCTTGCGCGCGCGCGCAAGGCCGCCGGACAGTGGGCGGCCCGGCTCGGCGGCGACCGGTTCTGCGTCGAGGTGCAGCGCGCCGGGTTCGCGGGCGAGGAGGGGCTGGTCGAGGCGCACCTGCGGCTTGCCGATGAGATGGGCCTCCCGGTGGTGTGCACGCACCCGGCGCAGTTCCTCGACCCGGAGGACTTCGAGGCCCACGAGGTGCGCGCGTGCATCTACGAGGGGTGGCACCTCGACGACGCCGACCGGCCGCGCCCGTTCCGCGAGAGCCAGTACCTGAAGTCGGCGGCGGAGATGGCGCGGCTGTTCGCCGACATCCCGGAGGCGGTGTCGAACACCGTCGAGGTCGCCCGGCGCTGCAACTTCCGCTTCGAGTTCGGGGAGGTGCGCCTGCCGTCGCTGGGGACGCCGGAGCGCGCCGGCGCGCCCGGCGGCGGGCTGCGGGAGCGGGCGCAGGCCGGGCTTGCCCGGGTCACCCGCGGCATGGGCGACCGGGAGCGCGAGGCCTACGAGGAACGGCTGCGCCACGAGGTCGGGACCATCGAGGGCATGGGGTTCTCCGACTATTTCCTGATCGTCGCGCACATCGTCGACTGGGCGAAGGCGAACGGTGTCCCGGTGGGGCCGGGCCGCGGCTCCGGCGCCGGCTCGCTGGTCGCCTACGTCCTGGGGATCACCGGGCTGGACCCGATCCGGCACGGCCTGCTGTTCGAGCGCTTCCTCAACCCGGAGCGGG
This sequence comes from uncultured Gammaproteobacteria bacterium, assembly GCA_964654265.1. GTDB lineage: Bacteria > Pseudomonadota > Gammaproteobacteria > Tethybacterales > CBDBMS01 > CBDBMS01. Next base: position 2,571 of record CAZZIL010000033.1, read on the forward strand.
TGAGCATGCCCGACTTCGACATCGACTTCTGCCAGGAGAACCGGGAGCGGCTGATCCAGCACGTGCGCGAGCGCTTCGGCGCCGACTGCGTCTCGCAGATTTGCACCTTCGGGACGCTGGGCGCGAAGGCGGCGGTGCGATCGGTCGGCCGCGCGCTCGGGATGCCGTACGGGAAGTGCGACCAGATCGCGCGGCTGATCCCGTTCGCGCTCGACATGACGCTGGAGCAGGCGCGGCGCGACAGCGAGGAGCTGCGCCAGCTGGTGCGCGACGACGCCGAGGTCGCGCGCATGTTCGAGCTGGCGGCCGAGCTGGAGGGGCTGCCGCGCAACGTGAGCACGCACGCCGGCGGGCTGCTGATCGCGCCGGACCGGCTGGTCAACCACTGCCCGCTGTACGCGACCGAGGACACCGGCGGCTTCGCCAGCCAGTTCGACAAGGACGACGTCGAGTCGATCGGCCTGGTCAAGTTCGACTTCCTCGGGCTGACCACGCTGACGATCATCGCCGAGGCGGCGCGCAACGTCGAGGCGCTCTCGCCCGGCCACGGGTTCGACCCGGAGGGCATCCCGCTCGACGATGCGGAGGTGTACAGGCTCTACTCCGCGACCGACACCGTTGGGGTGTTCCAGGGGGAGTCGGCCGGGATGCGCGAGCTGATGCGCCGGCTGGAGCCGGACCGCTTCGACGACATCGTCGCGCTGCTGGCGCTGTTCCGTCCCGGCCCCCTCGAGTCCGGGATGGCCGAGAGCTACATCGAGCGCAAGCACGACCCGTCGCGGATCGAGTGGATCCACGACTCGCTGCGCGAGGTGCTCGGCGACACCCGCGGGGTGGTCGTCTACCAGGAGCAGGTGATGCGCATCGCGCAGGTGCTCGCCGACTACTCGCTGGGCGAGGCGGACCTGCTGCGGCGCGCGATGGGGAAGAAGAAGCCGGAGGAGATGGCGCCGCACCGCGAGCGGTTCATGAAGGTGGCGGGCGCCCGGCTCAAGGACGGCGCCACGGGCGCCGCCCGGCTGTTCGACCAGCTGGAGAAGTTCGCCGGCTACGGCTTCAACAAGTCGCACGCGGCGGCCTACGCGCTGCTGTCGGTGCGCACCGCCTGGCTCAAGGTGCACCACCCGGCGGCGTTCTTCGCCGCGGCGCTGTCGAACGACATGAACAGCGCGTCGGGCATCCGCAAGCTGATCGGGAACGCGACGGCCAGCGGCGTGGCGGTGCTGCCGCCGGACGTCAACCACAGCGCGCACCGCTTCTCGGTGGTCGGCCCCTGGGAGATCCGCTTCGGGCTGGGCGCGGTCAAGGGGGTCGGCCGCCTGGCGACCGACGAGCTGGTGCGCGTGCGCGGGGAGGGCGGGCCGTTCCGCGACCTCGAGGACTTCCTCGCGCGCACGCGCCGCATCGCGCACCTGAACCGCAAGGCGCTCGAGATGCTCGCGAAGGCGGGCGCGCTCGACTCGGTCAACGCGAACCGCGCGCAGACGCTGGAGTTCCTGGGGATGCGCGGGGAGGGCGGCGAGCACGTCCACGGGCAGGAGTCGCTGTTCGAGGGGCAGGGGCTCGGGGTGTCGCTCCCGCAGGTCGACGACTGGGACCAGGAGCGCCGGCTCGCGCAGGAGCTCGACGCGATCGGCGTGACGATCAGCGGGCACTTCTTCGACGCCTACCGGCCGTGGATCGAGCGCTACTGCCGGGAGCGGATCACGCCGATCAAGGACCTGCGCGACGACGCGACGGCGACCATCGCCGGGGTGATGGTCAAGAACGTCTCGACCCGGGGCGCGGTGCGCAAGGGGCTCGACATCCTGATGCTCGACGACACCACCGACACCGTCGACGTGCTCGTCGAGCACGAGCAGGTGCGGCAGTGCCCGGAGCTGCTCCGCGAGGGCGCGCTCGTCATCGCCCGCGGGCGCCGCGTGCAGCGGGAGCGCCCGGAGCCGAGCTTCCGGGCCGAGCGCGCGTGGGACCGCGACCGGTGGGTCGCCGAGCAGGTGCGCCTGGTGGAGGTCGAGCTCCACCCCGGCAGCGACGACTTCGGCCCCTGCCTGACGCGGCTCGGCCGGATGCTGCGCGGGCACGCCAACGGCGGGGCGTGCCGCGTGCGCGTGCGCTGCGCTGCGGGGCGTTTCCGCTGCGACATCGACCTCGGCGAGCGCTGGAGGGTGAACCCCAGCGCCGACCTCATGCGCCACCTCGAGGAGGCGGTCGGCCAGGAGTGCGTCAGGCCGGGAGGCTGACGCGGATGCGCACCTCGGCGACCCCCTCGGCTGCCACCGCCTCGCGGATGTCGGGCTCGGCCTGCCGCAACAGCTCGGCGTGGGCGTTGCTCGCGGCGAGCAGCACCAGCCGGCGCTCGCCGTCGAGGTCGAGGTCGTACCCGTCGGGCCCGACCAGCTTCCCGAGCTTTTCCGATAGAATCAGGCGCAGACGCCCGTACTTGGCCCGCCGCCGCGCCAGCCTCTGCAGGCCACGGCCCTTGAGCATGTCGGCGGCGCGGGCCGTGCGCGCGCGCCTTTGATCGCCTGTCCCCGAGCCCATGAACGTCATTATTGTCTCAGACAACCTGCGCAGGTCGGTGGAGATACCGCTGCCGGGCTCCCGCTTCTGGGTGGCGGCCGCGCTCCTGGCCGCCGTCCTCGGCTTCGGCACCCACCAGCTCGCGGTGCGGCTGGCCGAGCGCTGGGTGGAGACCGAGGACCCGCGGGTCGCGGAGATGGTCGAGCGCTCGCGCCTGCGCGGCGAGGCGGAGCGCACCGTCCTGTGGGAGCAGGCGATCGACTCGCTGCAGCGCCAGATCAGCGACCTGGAGGTCCGCGTCTGGTGGCTCAACGAGCTCGGCGGGAGCATCGTCTCGGAGATGGGCGTCCCGCCTGAGCGGCTGTTCCCCGGCAGCGGGATCCCGCTGCTCGGCGGCGAGCACCTGCGGGACACGTCGCTCGGCGGCACCCGCCAAGGCGCGCTCTCGCGGCTGTCGTCGTCGGTGGCGGCGCTCGCGGAGACCGGCCGCCGCGTCGAGCGCGGGTTCGACAGCCTGAGCATCTACCACGGCCGGCGCGCGTCGATGATGGCGACGGTCCCGAAGGAGGTCCCGGTCGACGGCTACTACTGGCGCACCTCGGGCTACGGGTACCGCAAGGACCCGTTCACCGGGCGGCGCAGCTTCCACTCGGGCTACGACTACGCCGCGAAGCGCGGCACGCCGATCGTCGCCGGGGCGGACGGGATCGTCACCTACCAGGGGCGGCTCGGCAACTACGGCAAGACGGTCGAGGTCTACCACGGGTGGGGAGTCTCCACGCTCTACGGCCACCTGAGCGCCTACCGGGTGGGCGTGGGCGACTTCGTCGCGCGCGACGACCCGATCGGGATCGTGGGCAACACCGGGCGGTCGACCGGGCGGCACCTGCACTACGAGGTGCGCGTCGACGGCAAGCCGCAACCCTACAGCCGGACCATCAAGAGGATACTGACGGAGCGCGGCCTGACCCAGCCCCAATGATCGGGGGGGCGCTCAAGGCGGTCTTCGGGTCGCGCAACGACCGGCTGCTGCGGCGCTACGCGTCGCGGGCGCGGCGCATCAACGCGATGGAGCCGGGCCTTGCGGAGGCGTCCGACGGGGATCTGGCCGGGAAGACCGGGGAGTTCCGGTCGCGCCTGGCCGGCGGGGCGACGCTCGACTCGCTGCTGGAGGAGGCGTTCGCCGTGGTGCGCGAGGTGTCGCGCCGGCGCCTGGGGATGCGCCACTTCGACGTGCAGCTGATGGGCGGCATGGCGCTGTTCGACGGCAAGATCACCGAGATGAAGACCGGGGAGGGCAAGACGCTGGTGGCGACCCTGCCGGTCTACCTGTGCGCGCTGGCGGGCCGCGGCGTGCACATCGTCACGGTCAACGACTACCTGGCGCGGCGCGACGCGCGCTGGATGGGCGCGGCCTACGAGGCGCTGGGGATGTCCGTCGGGGTCAACGTCCCCGGGATCGGCTTCGACGAGAAGCGCCGGGCGTACGGGGCCGACATCACCTACGGCACCAACAACGAGTTCGGGTTCGACTACCTGCGCGACAACATGCGCTACCAGCGCGAGCAGAAGGTGCAGCGCGACCTGAACTACGCGATCGTCGACGAGGTCGACTCGATCCTGATCGACGAGGCGCGCACCCCGCTGATCATCTCCGGGGAGTCGTCCGAGAACGTCGACCTGTACCGCGCGACCGACGGGATCGCGCGCGAGTTCGTCCGCCAGGCCGGGGAGGTCAAGGACGGCGAACCGAGCGAGGACTATTCGCCCGGGGACTTCACCGTCGAGCTGAAGACGCGCCACGTCCACCTGACCGAGTCGGGCTACGAGAAGGCCGAGGCCCTGTTCGGCGGGCGGGGCCTGCTCAAGGCGGGGGGACTCTACGACCCGGCCAACCTCGCGCTGCTGCACCACCTGACGTCGGCGCTGCGGGCGCGCCACCTCTACGAGCGCGACAAGGAGTACGTGGTCGCCGACGGCAAGGTGGTGATCGTCGACGAGTTCACCGGGCGCCTGATGCCCGGGCGCCGCTGGGGCGAGGGGCTGCACCAGGCGGTGGAGGCCAAGGAGGGCGTCGAGATCGAGCGCGAGAGCCTCACGCTGGCGTCGATCACCTTCCAGAACTATTTCCGGCTGTACGGGCGCCTCGCCGGGATGACCGGGACGGCCGACACCGAGGCGACCGAGTTCCAGCAGATCTACGGCCTGGAGACGGTCGTCGTGCCGACCCACCGCAAGATGGTGCGCGCCGACGGGCTGGACCAGATCTACCAGACCCGCCCGGCGAAGCTGCGGGCGGTGGTCGCCGACATCCGCGACAGCCACGCGCGCGGACAGCCGGTGCTGGTGGGGACCACGTCGATCGAGAGCTCGGTGGAGCTGTCGGAGTGGCTGCGCCGGGAGGAGCTCCCGCACAACGTCCTGAACGCCAAGGAGCACGCGCGCGAGGCGGAGATCGTGGCGCAGGCGGGACTGCCCGGCGCGGTCACGATCGCGACCAACATGGCCGGGCGCGGGACCGACATCGTGCTCGGCGGCAACCCCGAGCCCGAGCGCGCGGCGATCCTCGCGCGCGCGGACGACGAAGGCGGGGACGCCGGCGAGGCGGAGATCGCCCGGCTGGAGGCCGACTGGCAGGGGCGGCACGACCAGGTGGTCGCCGCCGGCGGGCTGCGCATCATCGGCACCGAGCGCCACGAGTCGCGGCGGATCGACAACCAGCTGCGGGGACGCTCCGGGCGCCAGGGGGACCCGGGGTCCAGCGCCTTCTACCTGTCGTTCGAGGACTCGCTGCTCAAGATCTTCGCGTCCGACCGGGTGGCGCGCATCATGAGGACGCTGAAGATCGAGGAGGACGAGGCCATCGAGGCCAAGATGGTCAGCCGAGTGATCGAGAACGCGCAACGCAAGGTGGAGGCGCACAACTTCGACGTGCGAAAGCAACTGCTCGAGTACGACGACATCGCCAACGACCAGCGCCAGATCATCTACCAGCAGCGCGAGCAGATCATGGGCGCGCAAGACATCGGCGAGATCACCCGCGACTTCATGGGCGAGGCGCTGTCCGGGCTGGTGAGGGGGTTTGTGCCGCCGGGGGCGCCGGAGGAGGACTGGAGCCTGGAGGAGCTGGAGCAGGCGTTGCTTGGGGATTTCCGGCTGGCGCTGCCGGTTCGCGACTGGCTGCGTGACGACCCGGCGATGGGACCGGACGAGATCGGCCGGCGTGTGCTCGCGGAGGGGGAGCGCGCGATGCGCGAGAAGCTGGCGAACGTCGAGGCGGAGCGGTTCGCGGAGTTTGAGCGCTCGCTGGTGCTCAACATCGTCGACACGCACTGGCGGCAGCACCTGTCGGCGCTGGAGCACCTGAGGCAGAGCATCGGCCTTCGCGGCTACGCGCACAAGAACCCGAAGCAGGAGTACAAGCGCGAGTCGCTGGCGATGTTCAACAAGATGATCGACACGATCCGCTTCGAGACCGCGCGGGTGCTGCTGAACCTGCAGGTGCGCGAGGAGGCGCCGCCGCCGAGCGTTGAGGAGTCCAGGCCGCTCAACGTGCGGGCCGAGCACCCGGCGGCGGAGGGCGCCCCGGTCCCGGTCGCCGGCGCGCCTACCGCCGAGGAGGCGCCGTCAGCCGCGCCGGCCGCGTCGGTCGCGCCGGGAGAGAGGGCGCGCGCCCGGCCCGGGCCGGCGGCAAGGCCCGCCGCCCCCCGGCCGCCGGCGCGGCAGCCCGACCGCCGGTCCCATCCCAAGGTGGGGCGGAACGACCCCTGCCCGTGCGGGTCCGGGAAGAAGTACAAGCGCTGCCACGGGATGGGGCGTTGACCCCGGCGGGGAAGACCCCCGGGCCGACCCCGCACGCCGGGACACGCACACCGCCGCCCGCCGGGCGGCCCGTGCCGGAACGGACAGGGTGAGCGCCGTCCCGCTCGTCGAGCTGCTGCTGTTCGCGGCGTTCATGGTGGGCACCCCCGGACCCGCCAACATGGTGATCATGGCCGCCGGCGCCCGGCACGGGATGCGGCGGTGCGTGCGCTTCCTCGCCGGGCTGCTCATCGGCAAGGCGCTCGTCAACACGCTGGTCGGCGTCGGCTTCGGCGCGCTGCTCGACCGGCACCCGGTCGCCGTCGCGATCCTGAAGTTCTCCAGCGCCGCCGTCATGATCTGGCTCGCGCTCCTCACCCTCAGGAAAGGCGGCGCCGCCGACGCCGGGCCGGCGCTCAGCCTCCCCAAGGGGATCGTCGTCCACCTCGTCAACCCGAAGGCGTACGTCATGTCCACGCTGGCGTGGTCCAGCTTCGCCCCCGCGATCGAGGGACAGGCGGCCCGCTTTGCCGCCGTCGTGCTGTCGTTCGCCGCGATGCAGCTCGTCTTCCACACCGGGTGGGGATTTGCCGGGCAGGTGCTGCGGCACACGCTGGGCGAGCGCAAGGGGGTGCAGGAGGCGCTGGTCGTGCTCACGATCGCGGTCGTGCTCGCGGCCCTGCTGGTGTAGCGGGGCGCCCGGCCCGGCGGGGCGGCGCCAGCCGGCAACCCGGGGCGCGGACCGCCCCGGGCCGCCGGATCGCGCCCGAATTGGCGGGTTCTCCCAAAATCCGCTATCATACGCGCCGTGGAAGTCCGGTGCATACAATGCGGCCCCGCGGTCAACGAGAGCGAGCGCAAGGCCCTTGAGCGCATCAAGGGGAGCCTGCTGTCGGAGTCGGGGGACGATGAGTGGTTCATCCTGACGAACCTTGCATTCTCGGCGACCGACCGCCTTCAGTCCGACGAGATCGACATCATCGCTGTCGGGCCGCCCGGCGTCCAGGTCATCGAGGTGAAGCACTGGTCGGCGGCGTGGGCGAACCGCAACCCGGGACTCGTGGAGGAGGAGGCGGATCGGGTCACCATGAAGGCGAAGAAGGTCGGCACTTTCCTGCGCAAGCGCGTGGCCGACCTCGGGCGGGTGAACGGCGTCTTCCTCGTCACCGAATCGGAGGCAAGGGCAGGTCCGCTCAGGGATCGGGGTCCCGTGCGCGGCATCCCGTTCCACACCCTGAAGGACTGGGCGAAGGCGGTCGGCCTCCACGGCAGAAAGACGCTGACCCCCGGGGAGGTCCAGGAGCTCCGGCGCGCGCTTGAGCCCAGAAGCCTCGTCATCGTCAACGGGACGCCGTCGCGCGTGGCCGGGTACGCCCGGATCGAGGTGCAGAGCGCGGAGACCGAGCGCTTCCACCGGGTCTGCCGCGCCACCCACCCCTCCCGGCAGGAGAACGTGGTGTTGCACCTCTACGACCTCTCGGCGGTCGATGACGCGAAGGCGGAGGACCGGGCGCGGCGGGAATGGGAGGCCCTGCGGCGCCTGCAGATCAAGAGCTGGGTGCCCCGCGTCATCGATTCGTTCCAGGAGGTGCCCGGATATCAGGGCGAGCTCTCGTTCTTCACCTTGGCGGACCCGGCGGCCCCAGACGTCGCGGAACGGTCCGGGGACGGCACGTGGGACACCGATGCGCGCCTGCGTTTCGCGCACGAGACGGTGAAGGCCTTGCGCGAGCTGCACGAGGGGGGGAGCGATCCCCGGTCCGACTTGGCGGAGGCGCCGATGCTCCACCGCAACCTGACGCCGCGGACCATCCTTGTGCGGCACGACAACACGCCGTTGCTGACGGCGTTCGACCTTGCGCGAATCCCGGCGGACATCACCATGGCCCACGTGCCTCCCGGCGAGGACCCGACGGTTGCCCCGGAGGTCCGCGCCCAGGGGCTCGGCGCGGCGGGGCGACCGTCGGACACCTACTCCCTGTGCGCATCGCTTGCCTGCCTCTTCGAGGGGCGGAAGGACGCGGACTCCCGCGGCGCCCTCGAGGCGCTGTCGCTGGGGCAGGCCGACGATCCCGGGTCGCGCTGCTCCTTGGAGGACCTTGAGGGGGAACTCTCGCGCCTGCTCGGCGAGGACGGGTCCGAAGTCCCGCAGACAGCCCCGCAGGTGGAGCGACAGGTCCGGCAGGCGCCCGCGGCGCGCTACTGGAGCGAGGACCAGGAGATCGACTTTCGCGGCCGGAAGTACCGGATCGTCTCGCGCCTGGGCACGGGAGGGACCGGGACCGCGTTCAAGGTCGTGCACGTTGACGCGAAGACGGGCGATGAGCTCGGGGTCTATGTCGGCAAGACCGTGCACGACGAGGAGAACGGCCGGCGGGTGCTTCACGCCTACGAGCTCGCCCGCTCGCACCTCGCGCGCCACCGGAGCCTGTCGGCGATCTTCGAGACGAGCACGGAGTGGCGGGACAACGGGTTCGTGGCGCTGATGACTTGGGTCGAGGGCACGCCGCTCATCGAGTGGGCCGGACTGCTGGAGCTGTGGCGGGAGGAGCACTCGGAAGAGTCGGTCGAATCCCTGGTCGTCCGGTGGCTCGGCGAGACGATGGAGGCGCTGGAGGTCCTGCACGACAACGGCCTGGTCCACGGCGATGTCAGCCCCCGCAACATGATCCTGTCGGAGGGCGGCATCGTCCTGACCGACTTCGACTGCGTCGTGAAAGTGGGGGAGGGGTTTGCGGCGGCGGGGACCGTCCCGTACTGCTC
>CAZZIL010000034.1:0-7711 GCA_964654265.1 uncultured Gammaproteobacteria bacterium
GACCAGCTGGCGGAGGTCGAGCTCGGCGATCGGACCGCCCACGCTGCCCGGCGAGGAGTAGCGCCCGCCCCGGCGCAGGGCGTCGATGAGCGGGGCGAACAGCCGTCCGCCGACCACGTCGGCGACCACGTCCACCGTCCCCGGCGAGGCCGCGCCGACCACCGCGACCGCAAGGTCGCCGGCGCCGCGGTCGACGACGGCGTCCGCGCCGATGGCGCGCAACGCCTCCGCCTTTGCCGGGTCGCCGACCGCGACGACGCGCGTGCCGCGCAGCTTGGCGAGCCGGATCGCCGCCGAGCCGACCCCGCCGGACGCCCCGGTGACCACGACAGTCTCGCCGTCCGACAGCCCGGCCCGCTCCAACGTGTTCTCGGCGGTCGTCCAGGCGCAGGCGAAGGTCGCCAGCTCGGCGTCCGACAACTCAGAGCGGACCGGGTGGACGTTCGACCCGGGCACCGCGACGTACTCGGCGAAGCCGCCGTCCACCTCGGAGCCGAAATACCGCGCCTTCGACAGGTCGGAGGGGTCGTCCCGGTCGAGCAGCCACGGGTCGACCATGACGCGCTGGCCGACCAGCCCGGGGTCGGCCTTGGCGCCGGCCTGGACGGCGACGCCGGCGACGTCGGCCCCCTGTATCCTCGGGAACGACAGCGGCCGCCCGCTCCAAGTGCCGTCGGCGATCTCGCCGGCGCCGTAGCCCTGGGCGCCGGCCTCGGGGGTGGCCCCCTCCCGGACCGCCCCGGTGTACCACCCGGTGCGGGTGTTGATGTCCGTGTTGTTGAGCCCGCAGGCGCCCACGCGCACCAGCACCTCGTCCTCCGCCGGGGCCGGCGTCGGCCAGTCCTCGCGGTACTCGAGCTTGTCGAGGCCGCCGTGCCCGGTGAGCACCATCGCCCTCATGGCGGGCGGGACGCTCATCGGCCGCGGCGGGCGACGCCTTCCCGGCCGGGGGCGCGCCGGGTCATTCGCCTTGCGCCCCCTGTCGGCGCAGCACCCGGTACAGGCTGCGCGGGTGGTCGCGGTCGATGTAGCACCCCTGGAGGTGACGCCGGCCCTGGGCGCTGTCGAACCCGGTGCGCCCGTGGACGACCCGGTTGTTGTCGAACATCACAAACTCCCCCGGCTGCAGCATGAAGCGGTACTCGAACTCGTCTCCGGAGAACAGGTCGGCGAGCAGGCGGCGCGCCTCGTGGAACCGGCGGACGTCCTCCGGCGGCAGCAGCGGCAGGTGGTCCAGCTTCGGGCTGTAGTGGATCCCGGTGACGCGGCCGCGCCAGTCGCGACAGACCATCGGCAGGCGCTCGATCAGCTCGGCGTCGCGGTCCCAGAAGTGGTAGCGCACCGGCACGGTCGCGAGCAGCTCGAAGGCGCCGGGGTCCCGGCGGCGCAGCTCGTCGGTGACGGCAAGGCTGTCGGCAAGGGTCGACAGCCCGCCCGACGTCTCGTTGGCCAGGCAGTGGAGCAGCTGGATCCCCGGCACCGGGTCGCGGTACGGGTTGTCGGTGTGCGGGTCGAGTCGCAGCGACGTGTAGGCGAGGTCGTTCGCCTCCTCCGGGTCCAGTCGCGCGTACACCTCGAAGTGCTTGCCGAAGTTGGTGTCGCGGACCTTGCCGAAGCGCCCGGCGATCTCCAGGATGGCGAGCGGGTCCGTCGGGGTGTTCCCGACGATCACGAAGCCGTAGGTCAGGAACGCCTCCAGGCAGCGCATGAACTCGCCGCCGCCGGCATCGAAGGCCTCCCAGTCGAAGCGCACCTCGCCCAGGGTGGACGGCCGCCACGGGACCGGGGCCGGGCAGCCGTCCCACTCGTCGAAGTCGAGCTTGAGCGGCCCGGTGTCGTAGGTGCCCTCGTAGCCGTCGCTGAACGACAGGCGCAGGCTGTCGCCGCTCACCTGGGCGTCGCGCAGCTCCAGGTCCGGCGGGAACGCGTGCGGGTTGTACAGCCGTTGCCGCGTCCGGGCATCGAGGTGCGCGCCGTCCTGGCAGCGCTCCCGCAACCAGAGCGGGGAGAGCTCCAGCTCCTGCCCCTTCCACCGGGCGGTGACCCGCGTGCCTCCGGTGCCGCCGGAGACCTCGAAACTGATCTCGTCTTTCATGGGCGATTCCCTCCACAAAAAATTATCCCCAAATCCGGCCGGTTTTTTCAACGAATCGGGCCGGGAGGCGCATTTTTCCGCGCCTTCAGTTGTGTGGTGTCACGCCAGGAACGTCTCGATGTCGTCGATCTCCTTGGGCACCCCTTGGGTGATGTTGGCCGCCCCGTCCCGGGTGACGACGATGTCGTCCTCGATCCGGATGCCGATGCCGCGGTAGCGCGCCGGGAAGCGGCGGCCCTGCCCGACGTATAGGCCGGGCTCGATGGTGAGGACCATCCCGGGCGCCAGCCGGAGCGGGCGCCGGTCCGGCCCGGCGTACGGCCCGACGTCGTGGACGTCCATGCCGAGCCAGTGGCCGACGCGGTGGGGATAGAACTCGCGGTGCGCGCCGCGCCTGAGTGCCGAGCGAAGCGGCCCCTTGACCAGCCCCAGTCGGATCAGTCCGCGGGTGAGGGTCTCGGCGGCGACCTGTTCGGGCAGGTCGCACGGGACACCCGGCCGCACCGCGGCGATCGCGTCCTTCTGGGCCGCCAGGACGACCGAGTAGAGCTCGCGCTGCGCCGGGGTGAAGCGCCCGGAGACCGGGTAGGTGCGCGTGATGTCCGAGCAGTAGCCGGCGAGCTCGCAGCCGGAGTCGACGAGCAGCAGCCCGCCGCGGGCGATCTCCTGGTCGTTGCTGCTGTAGTGCAGGACGCAGGCGTTGGCGCCCGACGCGACGATCGGCTCGAACGCGTGCACCGCCCCCTCTGACCTGTAGTGACCGATGAGCGCGGCCTCGACCTCGTGCTCGCGTCGCGCGTCGCGCGCCGCGCGCATCGCGAGCCGGTGCGCCTCGGCGGCGATCGCCGCGGCGCGGCGCATCAGCGCGAGCTCCGCCGGCTCCTTGACCAGGCGCATGCGGTCCACCGCCGGCTGCCAGTCGACGACCCGGTCGATCGGCTCCAGCCGCGCGCGCGCGCCCAGGCGCCGCCGCGCCGCAAGCCCGCAGACGATGCGGTCCAGGCGCGCGTCCTCCCCCAGGCCGTGGTGGATCACGGTGTGCCCCTCGGCCGCCTCCGCCACCGCGCGCTCCAGCTCGCCGATCGGCCGCGACCGGGAAAACCCGAACGCCTTCGCGGCGCCGGCGGGGCCGAGCCTCCGGCCGGACCAGCGCTCCACCGCCGGGTCGCGCGGCCGGCACAGGATCTCGTCGTGCACCAGGCGCCCGCCGCGGGCCGCCAGCACGATCGCGCAGTCGGGCTCGACACACCCCGCAAGGTAACGGAAGTGGCTGCGCTGGCGGAACGGATGCTCCTCGTCGCGCGACCACGGCACCAGGGAGCCGCCCGCGACGACGGCGACCCCGTCGCCCATGTGCCGCGCCAGCCGCCGCCGCCGCCGCGCCAGCGCCGCCGCCGTGATCATGCCCGCGCGTCTCCCCGCATGGCTGGTAGAATACACCGATTGCGGCCCCCGGCCAACACCTCGCCCGGATTCCCGGGGAGGCGGGGGCCTTCCGGGCGGGTTTGCGATCGATGGCAGTCAAGACAGTCGACGGGCACATTGTGTCCCAGAGGGCGTGGAACGACCGCTTGCGCTCGCTGTGCTTCGAGGCGGAGATCGAGCCGTTCGCGGCCGGGCAGTTCGGGCGCATCGGCCTGGAGATCGACGGCGAGCAGGTGATGCGTCCGTACTCGTTCGTGAACGCGCCCGGTGAGCGCCCGCACGAGTTCCACTACATCCGGCTGGACAACGGGCCGCTGACGAGCCGGCTGGTCGGGCTCGGCCCCGGCGACCGGATCCTGGTGTCGCCGAGGGCGAACGGGTTCCTGGTGCTCGGGGAGGTGCCCGACGCCGAGCAGCTGTGGATGGTCAGCAGCGGCACGGCGGTCGGGCCGTTCCTGTCGATCCTGCGGACCGAGGAGCCGTGGCGTCGCTTCGCCGACCTGGTCCTGGTGCACGCGGTGCGCCACGTGCGGGACCTGTCCTACCGGGCGGAGGCGGAGGCGCTCGCGGCCTCGCGACCGGGGCGGCTGCGCTACCTGCCGGTGATCAGCCGGGAGGACACCGACTTCAGCCTGCGCGGGCGCGTCCCGGCGCTGGTCGCCTCCGGGGCGCTCCAGCGACGCGCCGGGCTGGAGATCTCCCCGGCGCGCTCCCAGTTCATGGTCTGCGGCAACCCGGACATGGTGCGCGACACCACCGAGCAGCTGAGGTCGATGGGGTTCGAGCGCAACCGCCGCCGGAAGCCCGGGCACATCACCGTCGAGAATTACTGGTAGACTCGGCGCATGTTCCGCTTCCTGTTCGGTGTTGTGGTCGGCGCGGCCATTGGCGGCGGCGGAATGCTGGTGGCGTTCCCGTTCATCTTTCCGCCGGCGGAGGTCAACGAGACCTTCCAGGTGGCGCGGGCGGAGGAGGTGCGGCTGGCGGCGACCGGGCGCTTCGCCGAGGACGCGCCCGGCCAGGACGCGGCGCACTGGGGCCGGGGGACGCTCAGGCTGTACGACATGCCCGGCGACACGCTGGCGCTGGAGATCCAGCCGGACTTCAAGGTGGGCCCCGGCCCGAACTTCTGGGTGTACCTCAACAGCGTGCCGGGGATCGTCGACATCCCGTCGTTCAAGGCGGACGCCGCGCGCGTCAAGGTGGCGAAGCTGAAGAGCTTCTCGGGCTCGCAGGTCTACGAGATCGAGCGGTCGGACTACGAGTCGGCGGAGTCGGTGACAATCTGGTGCGAGACCTTCGGCCAGTACATCACGTCGGCGGACCTGGTGCGCGAGACCTGAGCGGGCGCGGCGGGTGAAGCTTCACGAGCACCAGGGCAAGGGGCTGCTCCGGGCGGCCGGGATTCGCGTCCCGGACGGGAGGGCGTGCTTCTCGGTTGACGAGGCGGCCGACGCGGCGCGGGAATTGGGCGGCGACCTCTGGGTGGTGAAGGCGCAGATCCACGCGGGCGGGCGCGGCAAGGGCGGCGGGGTGCGCGTGGCGCGGTCGCACGGGGAGGTCGAGGAGCATGCGCGCGCGATCCTCGGGATGACGCTGGTGACGCACCAGACCGGGCCGGGGGGCCAGCAGGTGCGCCGGCTGCTGGTCGAGCGCGGCGCGGCGATCCGCTCGGAGCTGTACGTGGGGCTGGTCGTGGACCGCTCCCGGCAGCGCGTGGTGGTGATGGCGAGCTCCGAGGGCGGGATGGAGATCGAGGAGGTCGCGGCGCGCACGCCGGAGAAGATCCTGAAGATGTGGGTGGACCCCGCGCGGGGGCCGGACCCGGAGGAGGCGCGCCGCCTCGCGGCCGGGATCGGCGTCGACGCCTCCCGCCTGGACGAGGCGGCCGAAATGGTCGGCCGGCTGTGCGGGCTGTTCACCGAGGCGGACGCGTCGCTGGTGGAGGTGAACCCGCTGGTGGTCCTGGACGACGGGTCGCTGATGGCGCTGGACGCCAAGGTGGTGCTGGACGACAACGCGGCGTTCCGCCACCCGGAGTGGGAGGGGCTGCGCGACCCGGACGAGGAGGACCCGCTGGAGGCGGAGGCGACCCGGCACGGGCTGTCGTACATCTCCCTCGACGGCGACATCGGCTGCATGGTGAACGGCGCCGGGCTGGCGATGGCGACGATGGACATCATCAAGCTCCACGATGCCGCGCCGGCGAACTTCCTGGACGTCGGCGGCGGGGCGAGTGCCGAGCAGGTCACGGCGGCGTTCCGCATGATGCTGCGCAACGACCGGCTCAAGGCGGTGCTGGTGAACATCTTCGGCGGGATCATGCGCTGCGACACGATCGCCTCGGGGATTGTCGCGGCGGCGCGGGAGACCAACCTGTCGGTGCCGCTGGTGGTGCGGCTTGAGGGGACCAACGTCGAGGCGGGGCGCCGGATCCTGGAGGAGTCGGGGATCGGCGCGGTGTTCGCGTCGTCGATGGACGAGGCGGCGGGCAGCGCGGTGCGCGCCGCGCGGGGGGAGTCGTGACAGTGGCGGGGGGCGGCGCATGTCGATCCTGATCGGCTCGGACACCCGGGTGCTGACCCAGGGGATCACCGGGAAGACCGGCAGCTTCCACACGCGCAACAGCGCGGCGTACGCGGGCGGGAAGTCCTGTTACGTCGCGGGCGTGACGCCAGGGAAGGGCGGCCAGGACTTCGAGGGGATACCGATCTTCGGGTCGGTCGCCGAGGCGCGCGACGCGACCGGGGCGAACGTGAGCGTGATCTACGTGCCGCCGCGGTTCGCGGCGGCGGCGATCGGGGAGGCGGTCGACGCCGGGCTGGACCTGGTGATCTGCATCACGGAGGGGATCCCGGTGTCGGACATGGTGCGGGTCCGCGCCCGCATGGAGGGGAGCCGCACCGTGCTGGTGGGGCCGAACTGCCCGGGGGTGATCACGCCCGACGAGGTGAAGATCGGGATCATGCCGGGCTACATCCACCGGAAGGGGCCGGTGGGCGTGGTCTCGCGCTCGGGGACATTGACGTACGAGGCCGTGCACCAGCTGACGGAGCTGGGCCTGGGGCAGTCGACCTGCGTCGGGATCGGCGGGGACCCGGTCAACGGGCTCAAGCACCGCGACGTCCTGGAGCTGTTCAACGACGACGACGCGACGGAGGCGGTCGTCATGGTCGGCGAGATCGGCGGCAGCGACGAGGAGGAGGCGGCCGAGTGGGCGGGCAAGCACATGCGCAAGCCGGTGGTCGGCTTCATCGCGGGCGTCACGGCCCCGCCGGGCAAGCGGATGGGCCACGCCGGGGCGATCATCTCCGGCGGCAAGGGGACCGCGGCGGAGAAGATCGAGGCGCTGGAGTCGAACGGGATCCGGGTCACGCGCAACCCGGCGGAGATCGGGAAGCTGCTCCGGTCGGCCCTGTAGCCCGGCCATGGAAAAGTTCACGACGCACCGGGGTCTGGCGGTCCCGCTGGACCGGTCGAACGTCGACACGGACCAGATCATCCCGAAGCAGTACCTGCGCTCGATCCGCCGCACCGGGTTCGGGCCGAACCTCTTCGACGACTGGCGCTACCTGGAGACCGGCGACATCGGGACGGACCACTCGCAACGCGCGCCGAACCCGGACTTTGTGCTGAACGACCCGAGGTACTCGGGCGGGTCGGTCCTGCTCGCGCGCGACAACTTCGGCTGCGGGTCCTCCCGGGAGCACGCGGTGTGGGCGCTCATGGAGCACGGGTTCCGCGTCGTGGTGGCGCCGAGCTTCGGCGACATCTTCCTGGGCAACGCGGCGAAGAACGGGCTGTTGCTGGCGACGGTGGACGGCCGGGACATGGACCGGCTGTTCGGGGCGGCGCTTGGTGACGGCGGGCTGTTCCTGACCGCCGACCTGGAGGCGCGGGCACTGTCGTCGGACGACGGCTGGTCGGCGCCGTTCACGATCGACGACACCAGCCGCACGCGGCTGCTCAACGGCCTGGACGACATCTCGGTGACGCTTCGCCACCGCGAGGCGATCGCCGCGTACGAGGCGCGGCGGCGCCGCGAGGAGCCTTGGCTGTTCGGGGACGGGTAGGTCGCGATGGCAAGCATCCTGCTGTTGCCGGGCGACGGGATCGGCCCGGAGGTGGTCGCCCAGGCGGAGAAGGCGATCGGGGTCCTTCGCCGCGCCGGGAAGGCGATCGAGACGGAGC
>CAZZIL010000035.1:0-3397 GCA_964654265.1 uncultured Gammaproteobacteria bacterium
CACCGTGCCCGCCACGGTGATGTTCACCCTGGGCGGCGACGCGGTCGACGGCGACGACATCGACGCCTCCACCGTCGACGGCGCCGAGGTGACCCTGCAGGTGGGCGACACCGAGGGGACCCTCGCCGTCGCCGCGCTCGCCGGCGCGACCGCCGGGCGCGAGATCGTGCTGTCGTTCTCCACCGATGCCGACGTGCTGCTGCCGGCGACCGAGACGACGGTGACCATCGTGGACACCAACGCCGCGCCGGCGTTCGCGACCGCGACCCCGGCCCCGGTCACCGTCGACGAGAACGCCGCCGGCGTCAGCGTCGCCGATGTCCAGGCGACCGACAGCGACGACAGCGCGCTCGAGTACTCGGTGTCGGACCCGCGCTTCACCGTCGGCGCCGACGGGACGCTCAGCCTGGCCGCCGGGGTGGCGCTCGACCACGAGACGGCGCGCACGCACACCGTGACGGTGTCGGTCAGCGATGGCAAGGGTGCCGGCGGCCTGCCCGATGCGGCGGTCGATGACCGCCAGACGGTGACCGTCTCCGTCGCAAACCTCGCCGAGCCGCCGGGGCAGGCGCCCACGCCCAGGGTGTCGGCGCACGGCGAGACCGGGCTGGGGGTGGAGTGGGGACCCGCCCCGGTCGCCGCCGGCGCGCCGCCGGTGACCGGCTACGATGTGCGGCACAGGCCCGAGGAGACGCCCGACAGCGGTTTCCGCCTGGTGGCACGTGCCGCCATCTCCGGGCGCTCGGCCGTGATCCTCGGGCTCGACTCGGAGACCACCTACGAGGTTCAGGTGCGCGCAGTCAACGCCGACGGCGCCGGGCCGTGGTCCGGGACCGCCACCGGGTCGCCCAGCGCGGGGGGCGCCGACATCGATGCCGACGGCAACGGGGTGGTGGAGGCCCGGGACGGACTCTACCTGTTCTACACGTTCCAGTTCGGCGGCATCCTGGGCCGCAACGAGCGGTTGCGCGACATCGTCTTCGACAACCTGGCCGACCGCAGGCGTCCGCCGACACGCTCAAACACGGAGATCCTGGAGTTCGCCCGGGCGCTGGACGCGTCGGACGCTCCGGTGTTCGACATCGACGACAACGGGCTGGTGGAGCCCCGGGACGCGCTCTTCGCCTTCTACACGTGGCAGTTCGGTGGCATCCTGGGCCGCAACGAGCGGTTGCGCGACATCGTCTTCGACAACTTGGCCAGCCGCACGATGCCGCCGGGGCGCTCGAACACAGAGATACTGGAGTACGCCAGGTCGCTCGCCACCCCGCAGGAGTAGGCCGCGGCCGGGATCCCCGGCCGGGGAATGCCCCGCCTGTCCTTGGCAACAGGGGCCTCGGAGCCACGGAAGAGCCTTGACCGACCGGGCAAACTGCGCCGCGTCGCGGCTGTCGATGATGCGGTGGTCGAAGGCGGAGGAGAGGTTCGTCATCTTTCGCGGGACGGCGGCGCCGTCCTCCCGGGCGGGGCGCGCGACCACCCGGTTGGCCGCGACGATCGCGACCTCGGGCCGGTTGATGATCGGCGCCGCGGCGAGCCCGCCGCCCTTCCCCAGGCTGGAGACGGTGACCGTCGACCCGGCCGGCTCCTGGCGGGTGATCGGGCCGTCGCGTGCCGCCGCCGCCAGCCGGCCGACCTCGGCGGCGAGCTCGCGCATCCCCATGTCGTTGGCGTCCCGCACGACCGGCGCCACCAGGCCGTTTTCCGTGTGGGTGGCCATCCCGGCGTGCACGCGGCCGAACTGCGGCGCGACGCCGCGCGCATCGCCGTGGCGGCTGTTGGCCCCGGGGCGCTCGCGGACCGCCGGGGCCGTCAGCCCGGACGATGAACGGCGGCGGCGTCAACCGGGCGTCGCCGGGGGCGCCGTCGAGGGTTGTCCGCTCGCGCAGCTCCCCCGGCCGGGTCACGTTGACCGCCTCCACGTGGGTGAAATGCGGGGTGTTACGCGCGGAGTCGAGCATGCGCCCGGCGATTTTGCGCCGTAGCCCGACGGCGCGGATCTCCGTCACGCTGTCCGTTTCCCCTGTCCCGGCGACAGGCGCCGTCTCAGGTCGGGGTCGGTGACCCGGCCGTCCGGGTCGGTGTCCCGCACCTGCGCGAGGTCGACGCCGGCCTTGCCGGCGCGGGGAGGCGCCGGTGTCGGCGGCTTCTTTCAGGGCAACGGACGGGCCGTTGCCCGGACCGTCCCCGACTGGGGCGACAGGCTCCCCGAGACGGTAAGTGCCCGTGGTCGCGGGCCGAGTGCAGGATCGGCATCCGGTGTCCCCTGAGGGGGTCCCGCGCGCCCGGGAGAATCTGGCACACCACCCCCCTCGGCGGGCAGCCGCCGGTGATGGGCAGTCCCTGCTGGCGGCAGGTCGGGAAATCCATGTCGCCCGCCCGCCACGCCGCGCGTTGTGCGGTGGCGACCGCCTCCTCGCCGGCGCACTTCATGTGGAACGACGCCTTGCCTTGGCGCTGGAGCGTCAGCATGCGGTCGTCGAACACGCGCATGCGGACCATGTCCCCGGGCCCCTTGCAAGGGTGTCGTCGCCGATGTCCCCGGTCCGTTCCCCGCCCGTCCAGCCGTCGTCGAGCGCCCGCACCATCGATGTCGGCATGTCACTGGGACTGTCCGGCCGGGAATCGACCGGCGGGCGGCGCACATTCCCCGCTGCCGGGCGCCCCGGCCCGGAGAAGTCGGGCGTGTCGCCCGGTCGCCCCGGCGGCTCAGGGACGCGGAACCTCAGCGGCTGCGTGCCGGGCATCGCGGACCTAGGCTGCGCGTGCCCAGGGGGCGTGAATGTCTCACGGCCCGAAGGTCCTATGTCGTCGGCCGCATCGGCGGCCCCGCGCGCCTGCTTCCTTGGGGGGACGATGACGCAATTCCCCCGGCGTGCCGCGCCGGGGGAGGGGGCTACTCCTCCCGCAGCGTGACGACCACCGGCGCGTGGTCGGACGGACCCTCGAGGCCCCGCGGCCCGGCATCGATCACGCACTCCGCCGCCCGGCGCACGGTCGCCGGCGTCGCGAGGAACAGGTCGATCCTGAGTCCCCGGTTGCGGCGGAAGCTGTTCTGGCGGTAGTCCCACCAGGAGAACGCCTGCTCTTCCGGCGCCAGCGCCCGGAACACGTCGTCCAGGCCGAGCGCGAGCAGCTCCCGGTAGGCCGCGCGCTCCGGCGGGGAGCAGAGGATGTCCTCGCCCCAGTCGACCGGGTCGTAGACGTCGATGTCCGCCGGCGCGATGTTGTAGTCGCCGCCGGCGGCCATCGCCGTCTACGCCCCGGTCGACTGGGGCGAGGACATCCTCTGCTCCCCGCCGGAGCGCGCGGCCTACCGGGAGCTGCTCGGACTCGGCCTGGACGACGTGTTCCGGGCGCTGGCGCCGGAAGAGCAGGCGTTCTCCTGGTGGGACTA
>CAZZIL010000036.1:0-24315 GCA_964654265.1 uncultured Gammaproteobacteria bacterium
GGCAGAACGTCCCTCGTGGTCGCCCGTGACGGGCCGGAAATCGCCTGACCCCTCCCCCGGGACGTGGTCGCCGCGCGGTCCCCGGCGCGGTCACCGCCGGCGCGCACCGGCGGGCGGTCCGAGAGCTTGACGTTGACGCGGTCGAACCCGAGGCCGTGGCAGACCCCACGCAACACCCCGCAGGAGTGCCCGATCTCCGGGTTGTCACCGACCCCCGGCTCGCGCGCCAGCGGCGGTTCGCCGCCTGATCACCGCGAGCCGGGGCGGCAACTCCCAAGGGTGTCCTACAGCAGCTGGAAAGCTCCGAGAATAAACAGGATGACAGTCAGGGTCTGAGCCGCTCCCCACTGCAAAATCTTGGTCTGCGAGCCCTTGATGTCACGGATCTCCTGCCGAAACACCTCGATTTTGCCGTCAAGGGCTTCAACCTTGCCGGCAAGGGCCTTGACCTCGCCGTCAAGGGCGTTGACCTTGCCGTCAAGGGCGTTGACCTTGCCGTCAAGGACTTCAACCTTGCCGTCAAGGGCCTTGACCTCGCCTCGGACGGACTCAATCTCGCCCCGGACATCCTGTCGTAGGCGCATGATTTCGTTTTCCAGGCGCGCGATGTCGGCGTGACTGGCGACATTTTGGCCAACAACGCGAAGTTGCTCGCTCACCATCGCCTCGGCGAGCGACTCCTCCACGCCAGCCTGAGTAAGGCGCCGCACTCCTGCGTGCGTGTCGTAGAAGGGCGGGAAGGTCGATGTCGATGCCGGGCCTCCGTAAGGCGCCCCCTGCGGGTTTTCCCTCTCCATCACAGTCCCAAGGTCTTGCCGTCACGGGAAGTCTACCACACTTGGCGTGGCCCAGGGTTTTTGGCAGGACACGCGGTTGGGGGGAGCAGGCGGGGTGTGCATCCCTGGGTTGCGTGGGGCTTCCCGGTCACGCACTGCTCGGCCTTCGGGAGTCCGGGCTGTGCGGGGGCGAGGAGGAGGCATTCGCCCCCCGCTCTGGCGCACCACGGCGACCCCGCGTCAGCGCGCCGACCGCGGCACACCGTCGCCCCGCGGGTGTATACTGCCTGCGCGACGGCGGGAACCGCGCCGGCCACGGGAGGGGCCCCGGCCGGCGCGCGCCGCACCAAGGCACAGGGGAGGACCATCATGGACGAAAGAAGCATCGACGCCCTCGCGGGCAAGGCCCGCGCGGGACTGACCCGCCGCGAGTTCATGCGGGCGGCCACAGCCGCCGGGCTGGGCGCGGCGATGGCCGGGGCCGTGTGGAGCCGGGCCCAGGCGCAGGCGCCGCAAGGCGGCGGCACGCTGCGGCTCGGCGCCGACGGCGGATCGTCGACCGACACCCTCAGCCCGCTCCAGGCGCTCGGCGCGGACCACCCGCAGTCGACCGCTTTCTGCATGTTTGACACGCTGGTCGAGATCGACCACGCCGGCAACCCGCAGCCAAGCCTCGCCGAGAGCTGGGAGGGCGGCAAGGACGGCACCTGGGCGATCCGCCTGCGCCCGGGCGTGGAGTTCCACGACGGCAAGACGCTGACGGCGGAGGATGTCGTCTGGTCGCTGGAGCAGCACCGCAGCGAGGACAACGCGAACTCCGAGGGCCGGATGATCGTCGGCAACATGGCGGAGATCCGCGCCGACGGGCCGAGCACGGTCGTCATCCGCCAGTCCGAGGTGAACTTCGACCTGCCGGCGCACCTGTCGTCCTTCGGGCTCCTGATCGGGCAGGCCGGCAACACGGACTGGAACGCCGGCATCGGGACCGGCCCCTACCGCAAGGAGACGCTGGAGCCCGGCGTGCGGTTTGTCGGCTCCAAGTTCGCCAACTTCTACCGTGACGACCAGGGGCATTTCGACTCCGTCGAGCTGCTGAACGTCACCGACCCGGCGGCGCGCGCCTCGGGGCTTCTTTCCAACGCGCTGGACGTCATCGGGTCGCCCGACGTGAACACGGCCACCCGGATGGACCGGGCGCCCGACCACGTCCTGGTCCAGGTGGCGGGCACACAGCATTACACGACGGACATGCGCACCGACACCGGGCCGCTCACCGACCCCGACATCCGCAACGCCATCAAGTGGGGCGTGAACCGCCAGGAGATCGTCGACAACGTGCTCGGCGGCTTCGCCACGGTCGGGAACGACATCCCGCTGTCGCGCAACCAGCAGTTCTACAACAACCGGCTGCCGCAGCGCGAGTTCGACCCGGACCGCGCCCGCCACCACCTGCGGCAGGCCGGGGTCGACAGCGTCGACCTGGCCTTCCACACCTCCGACGGCGCCTTCTCCGGGGCGGTCGACATGGGTGTCCTGATGCAGCAGAGCCTCGCGCAAGTCGGCATCAACGTCGACGTCCGCCGCGAGCCGGCGGACGGGTACTGGTCGAACGTCTGGATGACCCAACCGTGGACGGCCTCCTACTACAACGGGCGCCCGACGGCCGACTGGATGCTCAGCTCGCAGTACAGCTCCGCCTCCGAGTGGGACGCGACCTACTTCAGGCGCGCCGACTTCGACGACCTGCTCAACCGCGCCCGGGTCGAGCCGGACGAGGGCAAGCGCCGGGATCTCTACTTCGAGGCGCAACGCCTGTTGCACGAGGAGGGCGGCGTCCTGGTCGTCGCCTTCGTCAACATCCTCATCGCGGCCAGCAAACGCATGGCCCACGGCGAGGTGGGCATGAGCCGCCGCCTCGACGACTCCCGGCTCGCGCGTCGCTGGTGGTTCGCCGCCTGACCCGGGAGCAGTGCGTGGCGGGCGCAACGGCTGTCCCCCGCCCTGCCAAGGCAGGCTGACTGTGTCCGCGCGGGGTGAACGGGCGGCGCCGTCCGGGGTGGCATCCGTGTTGCGGCGGACCCCGGTCTCGGCTTCGGGGCGGACTTCTCCGGCTTGGGCGGGGTCTGCGACCTGACGCGCCATGGTGAGCGCGCAGGGTGTCGTTCGCGAAGCAAGGCGCGGGCACGCGAATAGGCGCGCGGAGAATCCGGGAAGACGCCTGCCCGCCGCCCGGCGCCCGGGACGCAAATCCTGCGCCGCCCGCCGGGGCGGGAATGGGGCGCCATCGCCGGCGGGCCGGCCGGGCGGCGCCGCCAGCCGCGCCCAGGGTGTTGCCACAGGGCTGTCCGGAGCCCGCGGCGCCCCGGGCATCCCGCGGAGCCGGACATGAGCCGTCACGGCCCCCAGGCCCGGGAGGTCGACGACATCGAGCATCTCTGGATCCCGATGCCCGACGGGACGCGGCTGGCGGCCCGGATGTGGCTGCCGCGGGACGCCGAGGCCAGTCCGGTCCCGGCCGTCGTCGAGCACATCCCCTACCGCAAGCGCGACATGGTCCGCGCGCGGGACGAGCGGAACCACCCCTATGTTGCCGGGCACGGCTACGCCTGCCTGCGGGTGGACATGCGCGGCTCAGGCGACAGCGACGGCGTGATGGCCGACATGTACGCCGAGGAGGAGCTGGCGGACGCCCGCCACATGATCGAGTGGATTGCGCGCCAGCCGTGGTGCTCCGGGCGCGTGGGCATGTTCGGCACCTCCTGGGGCGGCACCGCGAGCCTGCAGGCGTGCGTCGACGCGCCCGGCGCGCTGAGGGCCGTCATCGCCGTGTGCGCGACCCACGACCGCTACGAGGACGACATCCACCACAAGGGCGGCTGCCTCCTGACCGACAGCCTGGAGTGGGGGGCGACGCTGCCGGCGATCCTCGCCTCCCCGCCGTCGCCCGAGGTCGGGCCGGACTGGATGGAACGCTGGCGCGCCCGCCTCGACGCCGTCGGCTTCCCGGTCGAGACCTGGCTGAGGGAGGAGGCCCGGGGCGACTACTGGCGCCGGGGCTCGGTCAGGTTCCAGGCGGACCGGATCGCCTGCCCGGTCCTCGCCGTGGGCGGCTGGTCGGACCGATACAGCAACTCGGTCATGTCCCTGGTCGAGGCGCGGCCCGACATGGTGTGGGGCGTGGTCGGGCCGTGGGGGCACCACTATCCCGACCGCGGCCATCCCGGCCCCGCGATCGGGTTCCAGCAGCTGGCGCTGGAGTGGTGGGACCACTGGCTGAAGCCGGCCGCGCCGTCGGTCCCGGGCTGGCCCCGCCTGCGCGTCTGGCTTCGCGAGTTCGACCCGCCGGCGGACGTGATCGACCGCCGGAACGGCGCGTGGATCGAGAGCGGCCCGGCATCGGAACATGCGCGTGCCGCCGAGTACCGTCTCGGCCCGTCCGGGCTCGCGTCGTCCGCCCCGGAGCAGGGAGAGTGGACCCTGCAAGGCGACCTGCGCCACGGCGAGTGCGCCGGGGACACCGGCTATTTCGGGCGCTTCGGCGGCCTGCCCCTGGACCAGCGGGGGGACGACGCCCGCGCCCGCACCTTCGACACGCCGGCGCTGGCCGAGGACCTCACGATCTTCGGCAGCGTCGAGGCCGAGCTGGCCGTCGCCGCGGCGGAGCCGCGCAGCCAAGTCGTCCTGCGCCTTTGCGACGTCTCGCCCGCGGGCGTCTCCGCGCGCATCGGCCTGTCGGTCCTCAACCTGGCGCTCGACGGGGACCTTGACGCCCCGGAGGTTCCCCATCCGCCGCGCCCGCGCACGGTCCGTCTTCGCTTCCACACGACGGCCTACCGGGTGCGCAAGGGGCACCGGCTGCGCCTGGCAGTCGGGACCTCCTACTGGCCGATGGTCTGGACGCCGCCGACCAAGGCCGGGGTGACGCTTCACCAAGGCACGCTTCGCGTCCCGGTGATGGTTGGGGCGCCACGCCCCCTTGCCGTCCCGTTCGAGGCGCCGCCGGACCTGCCCCAAGCCAAGCAAAGCACAGTGGCCGACGCGCCACGGCTTGTCCGCTTCTCCGGGACCCGGGGTCGGCTCCGTGTCGCCGGGTGGCGCCAGCCCGAGGTCTCGGTGCGCCACCACGCCATCGACACCGGGTTCGCCTATGAGACCGACGCCGAGCACGGGATCGACCCGGAGGATCCGCTCTCCGCCCACAGTGTCTTCCGCCACCGGATGCGGTTCGAGCGGCCCGACGGCACGGCCGAGGTGACCTCGACCCTGGTGACGCGCGGCACCGAGACGCAGTTCCTGCCGGACGGGCGCCTGACGGTGACGTGGAACGGCGGCACGCTCCTGGACCGGCGCTGGGCGCCGCGCATCGACCGGCGGCTGTCGTGAGCCCCGTCCTGGGCATGGTCGCCGTGCGCGTCGGGCTCGGCCTGCTGACGCTCTGGGTGGTCTCGGTCGTGATCTTCGTCTCGGTCGAGCTCCTGCCGGGGGACCTCGCCGAGGCGATCCTCGGCCAGTCGGCGACCGAGGTGACGCTGCAGTCCTACCGCGACCGGCTGGGACTCGAGCGTCCGCCGCTGGAGCGCTATGCCGAGTGGCTCGCGGGCGCCTGGCGCGGGGATTTCGGGGTGTCCCTGGCCAACGGGCAGCCGATTTCCGGGCTGATCGGCGCGCGGCTCGGGAACACGCTGTTCCTCGCGGGTCTCACCGCCGCCGCCGCCATCCCGCTCGCGCTCGCGCTCGGCATTCTCGCGGCGCTCTACCGCAACACCTGGTTCGACAAGGGCATCTCGGTCTCGACGCTGACGGCGATCTCGTTCCCCGAGTTCTTCGTGGCCTATGTCCTGGTGCTGCTCCTCGCGATCAAGGTGAACCTGTTCCCGGCTCTGGCCAACATCGGCGCGGACACGGCGCTCGGCGACCGGCTCCACAACTCCGTGCTGCCCGCGCTGACGCTCACACTCGTGGTCATGGCCCACATGATGCGGATGACACGCGCGTCGATCATCAACCTTCTCGCCCAGCCCTACATCGAGATGGCGAGGCTCAAGGGCGCCAGCCCGGCCCGCGTGGTCCTGCGCCACGCGCTGCCGAACGCGATCGCGCCCATCTCCAATGTCGTCGCGCTCAACCTGGGGTACCTGATCACCGGCGTCGTCATCGTCGAGGTCGTCTTCGTCTATCCCGGCCTCGGGCAGCTGCTCGTCGACAGCGTGACGCGGCGCGATGTGCCGGTCGTGCAGGCGGCCTGCCTGATCTTCGCGGGGACCTTCATCCTCCTCAACCTCGTCGCCGACGTGATCGCCACCGTCAGTGACCCGCGCCTGCTGCACCCGAAGTGAGGGTCGCCGTGACCGCCGCGTCGGCGGGCGTGCACGCATTGCGCAAGGCGCCCCCCACCGCGCTCTTCGGGCTGGCGGTCATCGCCGCCTACCTCCTGGCGGCGGTCCTTGCGCCGGCCATCGCGCCCTATGGCGAGACGGAGATCGTGGGCGGCCGGCACGAGCCCTGGTCGGCCGAGCATGTCCTTGGCACCGATCAGCTGGGGCGCGACATGCTCACGCGCCTGGTCTATGGCGCGCGCAACACGATCGGCATCGCCTTCCTGACGACGCTCATCGCCTTCTTCGTCGGCACGGCGCTGGGCCTTCTGGCCGCGCTGCTGCGCGGGTGGACGGACCTGCTCGTCTCGCGTGTCGTCGACGTGGTCATGGCGATCCCCGCGCTGATCTTCGCGCTGCTCCTGCTGACCATCCTCGGCACGTCGCTGGTCTCGCTGATCCTCGTGATCGCCGTGCTCGACGCGGCGCGGGTCTTCCGCGTCGCGCGCGCGGTCGGCATGGGAGTCGCGACCGCGGATTTTGTCGAGGCCGCGCGCATGAGAGGCGAGAGCCTCGGCTGGATCATCCGCGACGAGATCCTCCCCAACGCCGCGCCGCCGCTCGTGGCCGAGTTCGGGCTGCGCTTCTGCTTCGTGTTCCTGTCGATCTCGGCGCTCAGCTTCCTGGGCCTCGGTATCCAGCCGCCGCTGGCCGACTGGGGATCGATGGTCCGCGAGAACGCGACGCTCATCACCTTCGGCGACATCACCCCGCTGCTCCCTGCGACGACGATCGCGCTGCTGACGGTCGGCGTGAACTTCGTCGTCGACTGGATGCTGCACAAGTCCAGCGGGCTGAAGGAGTGAGCGGGATGCCCGGGGACACCCTGCTGCGCATGCGCGGCCTGAGGGTCGAGGGGCGCGCGGACGACGCCTGGCAGCCGATCCTCAGGGGGATCGACCTCGACCTCGGGCGCGGCGAGGTCCTGGGACTGATCGGCGAATCCGGCGCCGGCAAGTCGACGCTCGGCCTTGCCGCCATGGGCTTCGCGCGGGACGGCTGCCGCTTTGCCGGCGGCGACGTCGAGTTCGACGGGCGCGAGATCACCCGCGCCAGCCGCGCGGAGCGCCGCGCCCTTCGGTCGTCCCAGATCGCCTATGTCGCGCAGTCGGCGGCGGCGAGCCTCAACCCGGCGCACCGGCTGGTCGACCAGTACGCCGAGTTCCCGGTCCTGCGGGGCAGGATGGACCGGGCCGAGGCCCGGCGCGACGCGGCGCGGATGTACGCCCGGCTGCGGCTGCCCGACCCCGACGAAATCGGGTTCCGCTATCCGCACCAGGTCTCGGGCGGGCAGCTGCAGCGCGCCATGACGGCCATGGCGATGTCCTGCCGGCCGAGGCTGATCATCTTCGACGAGCCGACCACCGCGCTGGACGTGACCACCCAGATCGGGGTGCTGGCCGCGATCCGCGACGCCGTCGCACAGCTCGGGACCGCGGCGATCTACGTGACCCACGACCTTGCGGTCGTGGCGCAGATGGCCGACCGGATCATGGTCCTGCGCCACGGCGAGGAGGTGGAAAGCGCCGAGACAAGGCGGATGCTCTCGGCGCCCCGCCAAGACTACACGAGGTCGCTTTGGGCGGTGCGCGTCTTCCGCGCCGATCCCAAGCCGCCAGCCGCGGCCAGTGCCCGCCCCATGGTGTCGCTGCGCGGCGTCGCCGCGTCGTACGGGGCCGCGGACGTGCTGAGGGACGTGTCCGTCGACCTCCACGCCGGGCGGACCCTCGCCGTCGTGGGCGAGAGCGGATCGGGCAAGTCCACCTTGGCGCGGGTGCTGACCGGCCTCCTTCCGCCGCGCAAGGGCGAGGTGCTGTTCGACGGCGCGCCCCTGTCGCCGCGCATGGCGGACCGCTCGCGCGACCAGCTGCGCCACGTGCAGATGATCCACCAGTCGGCCGACACGGCGCTGAACCCCAGGCAACGGCTGCGCAAGATCATCGGGCGCCCCTTGGGCCTCTATCTCGGGCTCACAGGCGCGGTGCTGGAGGCCCGCACCCGCGCGCTCCTGGAGGAGATCGGGCTCGACCCGGACACCTTCATCGACCGGTACCCCTCCGAGCTCTCCGGCGGACAGAGGCAACGGGTGGGCATCGCGCGCGCCGTGGCGGCCGAGCCGAGGTTTGTCATCTGCGACGAGGTCACGAGCGCGCTCGACCAGCTGGTGGCCGAAGACATCCTGCGGCTCTTGGTCAGGCTGCAACAGGAGCGCGGGATGGGCTACATGCTCATCACCCACGACATCGCGACGGTGCGCGCCATCGCCGACGACGTCGTGGTCATGCGGTCCGGCCAGGTCGTGGAGGCGGGACCGAAGGACGAAGTGCTTGGCGCGCCCAAGACGCGTTACACCGAGCTCCTCCTGTCCTCGGTGCCCGAGATGGATCCCGACTGGCTCACCGGCGTGCTGGCCGAAAAGGGGCGGGGAGATCGCCTAAGCCGCTGAAAGGGCATCTTTTCCCGTGTCAGACGGAGGGCCGGCCACTTATTGGCACCTGTTTTCCGGGCGGGAAGCACACGCTTGGTAAACCAAGACGGCGAGACGCTGTCGCCGCCGGCGCGCACCGGCGGGCGGTCCGAGAACTTGACGCTGATGCGGCCGATGCCGAAGTCGCGGTAGATCCTGCGCAACAGCCCGCAGACACGCCCCGCCTCCGCCCCCCGTCACACGCCGACAGAGGTTCGCCGCCTGGTCGCCGTGAGTCGGGGCGGCAACTTGGCAGGGGCGCCCTACCGTGGTCAAACAAGCATGACAACAACCAGGACGACAAACATGCTCTGGACCGTCCCCCACAGCAGAAGATTGATCCGCGCATCCATGATGTCAGCCCGGGTCGCCTGCCGAGACCCCTCCGTTTTGTGACCGAGAGCCTCAACCGTGCCTTGGAGGGTCCTGATCTCGCCCCGGAGGTCCTGCTGTGAGCGCATGATGTCGTGTTGCGGGCGCGCGCTGTCGGCGTGGATGACAACGTTTTGGCCAACGATGCGAAGCTGCTCGCTCACCACCGCCTCGGCGAGCGACTCCTCCATGCCGGCTTGGGTGAGACGGCGCACTCCCGCGCGCATGTCGTAGACGGGTTGCGGGACTGATGCCCACGCCGCGCCTTCCTGATACGTCCCCTGAAAGTTTTCTCTCTGCATCATAGTCCCCAGTCTCGCCGACACAGGGAGTGTAACACACCGGCAATGTGGCTCGATTGGGTCAGTCGGCGCCAACGTCGGCGTCCGCCGCGCGCCGACCTGATAAGGCGGGCTTGCCGGAGGCGGGGACCGAACCCGGCCACCCAAGGGACCACCGGACAGACCTGACCGGGAGGTGCCGGCCGGGAAAGGCCGGGAGGGGGTTATCCCTCCCCGGCGTCGCCGTCGCCGCTGTCCGGGACGGCGTTCTCGCCCGCGAGTTCCGCGACCGCCTCGGCCAGCGGCATCGACCGGCTCTGCCTGGAGCCGAGTCGGCGCACCGACACCGTGCGCCCCACCGCCTCACGCTGACCGACCGCCAGGATCACCGGCACCTTGGCGAGCGAGTGCTCGCGCACCTTGTGGTTGATCTTCGCGTTGCGCAGATCGGTCTCGGCGCTCATCCCGGCGTCGGCGAGCGTGCCGGTCACCTCAAGCGCGTAGGCGTCGGACGCCGGCGTGATGGTCGCGACCACCGCCTGCACCGGCGACATCCAGAACGGGAGATGCCCGGCGTGGTGCTCCAGCAGGATCCCGATGAAACGCTCGAACGACCCGAGGATCGCGCGGTGCAGCATCACTGGCGACTTGCGCGACCCGTCGCGGTCCACGTACCCCGCGCCCAGGCGACCGGGCAACACGAAGCCGACCTGCAACGTGCCGCACTGCCACTCGCGCCCGATCGCGCCCGAGAGCACAAACTCCAGCCTGGACCCGTGGGACGCGTTCTCCCCCGGTTGGTCTCGTGTTCCGGCGACCTTGAAGCACGCGGCGAGATGTGCCGACTCCGCGCGGTCCCAAGCGCTGTCGTCGTCGGCTCGCACCGGCGGACGGTCCGAGAACCTGCTGACACGATCAAGGCCGAGGTCGCGGTAGACCCCGCGCAACAACCCACGGAAGCGCACGGTCTCCGGGCCGTCAACGCCCCCCGTCGCGCGCACCGGCTGTGGTTCGCCGCCAGATCACCGTGAGCCGGGGCGGCAGTTCACAGGGGTGCCCTACTGTAGCTGAAAAAGTGCGGCAACAAGCAGGACGATGGCCGTGCTCTGAGCCACTCCCCATCGCAAAAGCATGATCTGCGCTCTCTGGATGTCAGCCTGGGTCTCCTGCCGAAACCTCTCGGTTTTGCGGTCAAGAGCCTCGACCTTGCCGTCAAGGGCTTTCATCTCGCCGCGGAGGACTTTCACCTCGCCGTCAAGAGCCTCGACCTTGCCGTCAAGGGCTTTCACCTCGCCGCGGAGGACTTTCACCTCGCCGTCAAGAGCTTTGACCTTGCCGTCAAGAGCCTCGACCTTGCCGTCAAGAATTTTGACCTCGCCCCGGACGGACCCAATCTCGCCCCGGACGTCCTGTTGTAGGCGCACGATTTCGTTTTGCAGGTGCGCGATGTCGGCGTGACTGGCGACATTTTGACCAACAACACGAAGTTGCTCGCTCACCATCGCCTCGGCGAGCGGCTCCTCCACGCCAGCCTGAGTAAGGCGTCGCACTCCTGCGTGCGTGTCATAGAAGGGCAGGGAGGCCGTTACCGGGCCTCCGTAAGGTGCCTCCTGCAAGTTTTCCCTCTCCATCACAGTCCCAAGGCTCGCTGTCACGCGAAGTGTACCACACTGGCACGCGATTCGAGTCGGGCCGGTCGGCGCCAACGTTGGCATCCGTCTCGAGACGGCCAGGAGAAGGCATGCTTGCCGGAAGGGGGCGGGAGGACAAACCCGGATCCCCCAAGGACCTCCGGACAGACCTGACCGGGAGGCGCCGACCGGGAAAGGCCGGAAGGGGCTATCCCTCCCCGGCGTCGCCGTCGCCGCTGTCCGGGGCGGCGTTCTCGCCCGCGAGCTCCGCGACCGCCTCGGCCAGCGCCATCGGCCGGTTTTGCTTGGAGCCGAGGCGGCGCACCGACACCGTGCGCCCCTCCGCCTCGCGCTGACCGACCGCCAGGATCACCGGCACCTTGGCAAGCGAGTGCTCGCGCACCTTGTAGTTGATCTTCTCGTTGCGCAGGTCGGTCTCGGCGCGCATCCCGGCGGCGGCGAGCGCGCCGGCCACCTCGAGCGCGTAGGCATCGGACGCCGACGTGATGGTCGCGACCACCGCCTGAACCGGCGACATCCAGAACGGGAGGTGCCCGGCGTGGTGCTCCAGCAGGATCCCGATGAAACGCTCGAACGACCCGAGGATCGCGCGATGCAGCATCACCGGCGCCTTGCGCGACCCGTCGCGGCCCACGTACTCCGCGCCCAGCCGGCCGGGCAGCACGAAGTCGACCTGCAGCGTCCCGCACTGCCACTCGCGCCCGATCGCGTCCGACAGCACAAACTCCAGCTTGGGCCCGTAGAACGCGCCCTCTCCCCTGTTGGTCTCGTGCTCCAGCCCGGCCTCGGCGCACGCGGCGAGCAGCGCCGACTCGGCGCGGTCCCAGGTGCTGTCGTCGCCGGCGCGCACCGGCGGGCGGTCCGAGAACTTGACGCTGACGCGGTCGAAGCCGAGGTCGCGGTAGACCCCGCGCAGCAGCCCGCAGAAGCGCACGGTCTCCGCGGCGACCTGGTCCTCGGCGCAGAAGATGTGCGCGTCGTCCTGGACGAAGTGGCGCACGCGCATCAGCCCGTGGAGCGCGCCCGACGGCTCGCAGCGGTGGCACGAGCCGAACTCCGCCATCCGCAGCGGCAGGTCCCGGTAGCTCTTCACCCCCTGGCGGTAGATCTGCACGTGGCACGGGCAGTTCATCGGCTTGAGCGCGAACACCGGCGACGACGGGTCCGACGAGAAGTCGCGCAGCCCCTCCTCGCTCTCCGACAGGTACATGTTCTCGCGGAACTTCTCCCAGTGGCCGGAGCGTTCCCACAGCGCCCGGCTGACGAGCTGCGGCGTGCGCACCTCCTCGTAGCCGCCGCGCTCCAGGCGCGAGCGCATGAACCCCTCCAGCAGCCGGTAGAGCCGCCACCCCTTGTCGTGCCAGAACACCATCCCGGCCGCCTCGTCCTGCAGGTGGAACAGTCCCATGTCGCGCCCGAAGTTGCGGTGGTCGCGCCGCGCCGCCTCCTCCAGCCGGTGCAGGTGCGCCTCCAGCTCCTTGCGGTCCCGCCACGCGGTGCCGTAGATGCGCTGCAGCCGCTCACGGCGGTGGTCCCCCCGCCAGTAGCTGCCCGCGACCTTCGTCAGCTTGAACCCCTGCCCGGTGTCCGCCGTCGTGCGCATGTGCGGGCCCCGGCACAGGTCGATGAACTCCCCCTGGCGGTAGAAACTGACCGTCTCGTCCGGCGGGATCCCCTCGATCAGCTCGACCTTGAAGCGCTCGCCGCGCTCCCGGTAGTGATCCAGCCCGCGCTCGCGACCCCACTCCTCGCGGCGGATCGGCAACGCCGCGCGCACAATCTCCGCCATGCGCGACTCGATCGCCGCCAGGTCCTCCTCGCGGAACGGCTCCTCGCGGTGGAAGTCGTAGTAGAACCCGTCCTGGATCACCGGGCCGATCGTGACCTGCGTGCCGGGGAACAGCTCCTGCACCGCCTGCGCCATGATGTGCGCGCAGTCGTGGCGGATCAGGCCGAGCGCGTCGTCGTCCTCCCGGGTGACGACCTCCACCCGGGCGTCGCGGCCGATCGGCCGGGCGAGGTCCCGCAGCTCGCCGTCGACGCGCACGGCGAGCGCCCGCTTGGCCAGCGACGGCGCGATTGCCGCGGCGACGTCCTCGCCGGTCGCGCCCGCCGGCAGGGGGCGGACGCTTCCGTCCTTGAGCGTGACCTGTATCTGACTCACCGGCGGTGCATGCTTGCGCGTGTGGCGCGCGATTCTATGGCATTCGCCGGGCGCGCGCCCTCACTTGCGCTGGCGCACGATCAGCGACAGGAACCGCAACGGCAGCTTCCCGAACGACTCGGGGCCGTGCGGCGACTCCGCCTCGAAAAGCAGGGAGTCGCCGGGGTTGAGCGGGACCAGCGTCTCGCCGTGGCGGTAGGTCATCGCCCCCTCGAGGACATAGATGAACTCCAGCCCCTCGTGCTTGAACCGGGTGTACGGCCGCGACCGCGAGTCGATCGTGATCAGGCACGGCTCGACGTGCAACGGCCCCTTGGCCGGGTCCGCCAGCAGCTCGTAACCCTGCCGGGCGCGGCTGCCGGCCCGCTCGACCGGGCGCCCCGCGCCCGCCGGGGTGTGCGACACCCGGCCGGCGTCGCCCTCCGGGGCGAACAGCGCCGCCACCGGGACGTTCAGCGCCGCCGACAGCGCCCGCAACGTCTGCAGCGACGGCGACACCGACCCGGCCTCGATCTTCGACAGCATCCCGACCGATATCCCGGCGCGCCCGGCAAGCGCGCTCGCCGTCAGGTCCAGGCGCCGGCGCTCCGCGCGCACGTTGGTCCCGACCACCTCCTCGAGCGCGCGGGCGCGGGCGCCCGCCGCCGCCGCGCCGGGCGGGACCGCCGGCCGCTGCGCCTTCCTCCTTGGCAAAACTCTCCCCGGGCGTGTGTCGCGCGGATTCTAACCCGCCCGCCGGCGTGTGGTAGCATGCGTGGCTTGCCCCATGACGAAGGCCGGTGACCGACGACGCGACTTGGCGGTGGGGTCCGTTGGACGCCACCTGCGCCGCATTGCGGCGCCGGCGGCGATGGGGTTCGTCTTCGGGACCCTGTTCAACATCGTCGACACCTTCTACGCCGGGCTGATCTCGACGCAGGCGCAGGCCGGGCTCGCGTTCTCGTTCCCGGTGTTCTTCGTGATGCTGTCGTTCGCGGTCGGGCTGTCGCGCGCGACGACCGCGATGGTCGGGATGGCGCTCGGCATGCGCCGCGAGTCGCGCGCGCGCGCGGTCGCCGGGCAGGCCGCAGTGGTCGCGGCCGCGGTCGCCGCGCTGCTGATGGCGGCGGTGCTGCCGTTCGTCGGGACCCTGCTCGGCGCGCTCGGCGCCCGCGGCGAGGAGCTGCGCATGGCGACGCTCTACACGACGGTGATCTACTGCGCCGCGCCGTTCTTTGTCGGCAAGCTGTACCTGGCGGGGCTGCTCAACGGGGCGGGCGACCCCAAGCCGTACCGCAACGCGGTGATCGGCGGCACGCTGGCGAACGTTGTGCTGGACCCGGCGCTGATGTTCGGCTGGCTCGGCCTGCCGGCGCTGGGCCTTGCCGGGATCGCGTGGGCCTCGCTCATCGTCTTCGCGCTCACGTGCGCCTACCTGGCGTGGGCGCTGCGCGGGAGCGTCTTCCTGCGGCGGCGCAGCCTGGCGTATCTCAGGCCGCGGCCGCGGATGGTCGCGCACGTGGTGTCGCAGTCGGCGGCGCCGACCGTGAACATGCTGGCGATCGGGGTGTGCTTCAGCGTGCTGGTCGGCTTCCTGGCGGAGATCGACCCGAAGGCGGTCGCGGGCTACGGGATCGCGCTGCGGCTGGAGCAGCTGGCGCTGCTGGCACTCACCGGTCTCAACGTCGCGCTGCTGGCGGTCGCGAGCCGCAACTACGGGGCGAACAACCTGCGCCGGGTCGGCGCCTCGTACGTGACGGCGCTGCGCTACGGTTACGCGGTGTCGGCGGCGGGCGCCGTCGTGTTCCTCGCGCTCGGCTGGCCGCTGCTGTGGCTGTTCAACCCCGACCCGGAGGTCGTCGGCAACGGCTACCTGTACCTGGTGTGCGCGGCCGCGTCGGTGCCGCTGTACAACACCATCCTCGCGGGCAACTCGGTCCTGCAGTCGGTGGGGCGCCCGGCGCCGATCGCCTGGACGAGCGCATTGCGGCTGGTGGTCCTCCCGCCGCCGCTGATCTGGCTGTTCGCCTCGGCGCTCGGTTGGGGCGCCACCGGCGTCTGGGTCGGCTACTTCCTGTCGAACCTGGTGGCGACCGCGGCGCTGGTCCCCCGGGTGTCGCGCGAGCTGCGGCGGATCCGCCGGCTCACCCGGCCGGGGATGGCCGCCCGGCTGAGCCCGGCGTGAGGGCGCGCGCCCGGCCCGCCGCGGCGGCGATGGCCGCGGCCGCGCTTGTCGCGGCGGCCGTCGCCGCCTCGGCGGCGGACGACGGCCTGGCCGGGCACCCCGACTTCGAGGGGTTCGCGGCGGGGGTCGCCGAGCGCAACGGATTCGACGTCGCGCGGGTGCGCGACCTGCTCGGCCAGGCGCGGCTCAGCCCGCGCGTGCTTGAGCTGGCGACGGCGCCGTCGGACCCCGGCCGCAAGGTCTACTGGCGCGAGTACCGGCGCCGCTTCCTGGAGCCGCGGGTGGTCCGCGACGGGGTGCGCTTCCACAAGAGGCACGAGGGGACGCTTGGGCGCGCGAGCGAGCGCTACGGCGTGCCGTCCGAGATCATCGTCGCCATCCTCGGGATCGAGACCAAGTACGGCGGCTACCTCGGCAACTTCCGCGTGCTCGACGCGCTCGCGACGCTCGGGTTCGGCCACCCGACCCGCTGGGAGTTCTTCCGCGGCGAGCTCGAGGCGCTGTTGCTGCTCGCGGCGGAGGGCAAGGTCGACCCGCTCCGGCTCAGCGGCTCCTACGCCGGCGCGTTCGGGATGTGCCAGTTCCTGCCGAGCAGTTTCGCCCGTTACGCGGTCGACTTCGACGGCGACGGGCTCGTCGACCTGTTTGCCGCGGCGGACGCGATCGGCAGCGTCGGCAGCTTCCTCGCCGCCCACGGCTGGGAGCGCGGCGTCCCGGTCGCGTTCCCGGCGACGGTGCGCGGCGAGCTCGCGCTGGAGCCGTCGGTGGAGCCGTCGCTCACGCTCGGCGAGCTCCAGGACGGCGGGCTCGACGTCGACTTCGGGGGGGAGCCCCTCTTCGACGGACCCTACGCGGTGGTCGACCTGGAGGACCTCACCGGCACCGAGTACCGGGCCGGCACGGCGAACTACTACTCGCTGACGCGCTACAACCGGAGCAACAAGTACGCGATGGCCGTGCTCGACCTGGGCGAGGCGATCGGCGCGCGGGTGCGCCCGTGACCGGCGGCAGGGCGGGCGCGGCGGGCGCCGCCGGCCGGCTTCGGCTGGAGGCCGACGCGCTCGGGACCTTCTCGCTTGCCGCGCACCAGAACTCGCACCCGCTGCTGCGGCGGCTGAGGGTCTCGCTTCCCCGCCCGGCCGACGGGGATGCCCCGGCGGGGCCCGCGGTGTGCGACGGCCTCGAGGTCCGGCTTGCGTGCGACCCGGTCGCCGTCGGCGGCAGCTCCCTGCGGCTTGTCGAAGACCGGGCCTGGCCGCTCTCGGGGACGATCCGTCCCGGCCAGTCGGTCGACATCGACCCCGGGGAGCTGCGCATCGACGCCGGGCTGCTCGCCGGGCTCACCGAGGCGGTGGAGACGGTCCTGCGCCTCACGCTGGCGGCGACGGACCCCGCGGCGGGCGCGCCGGCGCCGCCGGCGGCGCTGGAGCACCGGGTGTCGGTGCTCCCCCACGACCACTGGGGCGGGGAGTCGCGTCAGCCCGAGCTGCTCGCGGCGTTCGTCCGGCCGAACGAGGCCCACACCGAGTCCCTGGTGAGGCAGGCCGCCACCGCGCTCGGCGACGCCGGTCACGGCAGCCAGGTCGACGGCTACCAGTCGCGCACCCGGGAGCGCCCGTACCTGATGGGCGCCGCCCTGTGGAACGTGGTGTGGGGGCAGCGGATCGCCTATGTCGCGCCGCCGCCGGGCTTCGCCGAGTCCGGGCAGAAGGTGCTGGGCCCCGCCGAGATCGGCGCGCGCCGGATGGGCGCCTGCCTCGACACCTCGCTGCTGTTCGCGGGATGCCTGGAGCGCATGGGGCTGAACCCGGTGGTCGCGATGACCCGCGGCCACGCGTTCGCCGGGTTCTGGCTGGTCGACGCCTGCTTCCCGGTGCTCACGTGCGACGACCCGATGGATCTCAGGAAGCGCATGGACCTGCGCGACCTGGTCCTGTTCGAGACCACGCTGGCGACCGCCGACTCGCCGGTGACCTTCGAGGAGGCCCAAGAGAAGGCAAGACAGCTGGTCGCCGAGGAGAACGAGGGGGAGTTTGTCCACCTGGTCGACATCCGGCAGGCGCGCAGGCGCCAGGTCCGGCCGCTGGCCGCCCACGAGGAGCGGGCGCGGGAGGCGGAGGCGACACCCGGCGAGACCGCCGGCGGCGGCGCCACCCTCTCTCTGCCGGAGCCGCCGCCGTTGCCGCGCGTGGGCCCGGACGACGCGCCGCCCGCCGAAGAGACCCCGGAGACGCGGGTCGACACCTGGGAGCGCAAGCTGCTGGACCTGACGAAGCGCAACCGCTTCCTCAACCTGTCGGAGCGCGCGGCGTCGGTCCCGGTGCACTGCCCGGACATCGGGGCCCTGGAGGACGCGCTCGCGCAGGACCGCGAGTTCACGTTCGTGTCGGCGGAGGAGAGCCCGGTGCGCGACCCCGGCGGCTCCGGCGAGGGGTTCCGGCTGGCGGTCAACGACGACCGGCACCGGCAGTACGCGCTGGAGCAGCTCGCCGGCGGCGTGCTCGTCGCCAACCAAGGCAAGAAAAAACTCGAGGGGAGCGCCCTCGAGCTGTTGCGCAAGGCGAAGGGCGACTTGGAGGAGGGGGGCGCCAACACCCTCTTCCTCGCCATGGGGATGCTGCGCTGGAAGGACAACCCGGACGACAAGCGCTCGTACCGTGCGCCGCTCATCCTGTTCCCGGTGCGCCTGTCACGCAAGAGCGCGCGGGCGCCGATCCGCCTGGGCCAGCTCCCGGACGAGGACCCGGTGTTCAACCCGACGCTGCTGGAGTTCCTGCGGCAATGGCACGAGATCGAGCTCCCGGGGCTTGCGGAGGAGCTGCCGCAGGACGAGCACGGGGTCGATGTCGCCCAGGTGTGGGACCGGGTCCGCCACGCGATCGCCGAGCACGCCGGGTTCGAGGTCGTCGAGGAGCTGGTGCTGGCGTCGTTCTCCTTCGCGAAGCACCTGATGTGGAAGGACCTGCGCGACCGGGTCGACACCCTCAAGACGAACCCGTTCGTCCGGCACATGATCGACAGCCCGGGCGAGCGCTACCGCCAGGAGACATCGTTCATCGAGTCCGACGAGATCGACGACAAGGTCGACCCGCGCGAGGTCTTCACGCCGCTGAACTGCGACAGCTCGCAGCTGGCGGCGGTCGAGGCCTCCGGGCACGCGCAGGACTTCGTCCTCGAGGGGCCGCCCGGCACCGGGAAGTCCGAGACCATCGCGAACATCATCTGCCACAACCTCGCGCGTGGCCGGAAGGTCCTGTTCGTGGCGGAGAAGATGGCGGCGCTGTCGGTCGTGCACCAGCGTCTCGTCAAGGTGGGGCTCGGCCACCTGTGCCTGGAGCTGCACAGCAGCAAGGCGAACAAGAAGGCGGTGCTGGCCCAGCTGCGCGCCGCCTGGGACGCGCGCGAGAAGGCGGCCCAGTCCGACTGGGTCGCGGACGCCCGGCGCCAACGGGAGCTGCGGGACCGCCTGAACCTGTACGTGAAGGAGCTCCACCAGGCCTCGCCGCTGGGGCTGACGCCCCACGATGTGATTGCGCGCCTCGCGCTTCGGGGACAGGAGCACCGTCTCGACCTCGGGTGGGAGGGCGGGATCGGAAACGCCCCGGTCAGTGACGAGGCCGGGGTGCGCAAGATGCTCGGCGCCGCCACCCGGCTCGCCGCGGCGCACGCCGAGATCGCGGACCTCGACCCGGGAGACTTCGCGTGCCTGGCCCGGCGGGACTGGTCCAACGCCTGGCAGGAGTCGTTCGTCCGCCGGCTCGGAGCCGTGCGCGACACCGCCGGGTCCCTGCGCACGGCGGCGGAGGCTTTCGCCGCCGCGATGGGGCTGGAGGTCCGGATCGCCGGGCCCAAGTCGGCCGGGCACGTCGCCCGGCTGGCGGAGGTGGTCGGCCTCGCGCGCGACCACCGCCTGGGGTACGCGCTGACGGACGGCGCCGCGGACGGCCTGGAGCGGCTGGGGCGGCTCGCGGGACACAAGCGCTCGCTGGACCGCCTTGTCGCCGAGGTCGGCTCGCGGCTGACGGCGGAGAACGTCGCGCTGTTGCCGGCGGAGGAGTGGGCCGCCGCCAAGGCGGAGGCTGTCGCCAAGGGGATCTGGGGAGTGTTCCGGCGCTGGCGGCTTCGCAAGGCCCCGGCGGCGTTCGGGCTTGCCGAGATCGCCGACCTCTCGCACTTCGACCGGATCGCCGAGGCGCGCGGGCACCACCGCCAGATCGAGGAGATCCGCCCCGCGTTCGAGGCGGACCGGATCTGGGAGGGGTGGGACACCCCGCCCGACAACATCAAGGCCGCGGCGGAGCGCGGCCGCACCGTGCTGGCGGCGCTCGCCCCGCTCGCGGGCCTCTCGGGGAACCCCGCCAAGGTTCGCGCGGCCGTCCACGACCTGCTGGTCGGGCAGCGCGACTTCCTCAACGAGTCCTCGCCGGTCGTGGAGGCGCAGGCCCGACTCGGAAAGGCCTGGGGCGACTGGGTCTCCGCCCTGGGTGCGGCCGTCGACGAGGGGCTGGAGCACCCGGAGGATTCGACCTTCGGCGAGGTCGCGCAGGCGTGCGACCTTCTTCTCAAGAACGAGCGGAAGATCAGGCGCTGGTGCGGCTGGCTCGCGCAGGCGGACGCCGCCCGGGCGCTCGGTCTCGACCGCCTGGCCGAGGCCCTGCGCCAGGGGGAGGTCCGGCCGGACGACGCGAAGGAGGAGGCCACCACGGCGCTGTGCCGGTGGCTTGCACCCCGGCTGATCGACGGCTCGGAGGTGCTGCGGCAGTTCTCAGCGTCCGGGCACCAGGCGATGATCGACCAGTACCGGGAGATCGCCCGGCACGTCGCGGAGACCACGGGCGGGCACATCGCCGCGCTGGCGGCGGCCGCGACGCCGGACCCGACCGGCCCGGACGCGCCGCCCGAGTACGACATCCTGGCGCGGGAGCTGGCGAAGAAGGGGCGCCACAAGCCGGTGCGCACCCTGGTGCGGGAGATGGGCGCCCGGCTCACGGACTTGGTACCGTGCCTGATGATGTCGCCGCTGTCGGTCGCGCAGTTCCTGCCGGCCGACTTCGGCGGCTTCGACCTGGTGGTCTTCGACGAGGCGTCGCAGATCACCCCGTGGGACGCGATCGGCGCGATCGCGCGCGGGAAGAACACCATCGTGGTGGGGGATCCCAAGCAGATGCCGCCGACCAACTTCTTCAGCGGCGGCGCCGCCGGCGAGGAGGATGCCGACGAGGACGACGTGGAGTCGATCCTGGACCAGGCGTTGCACGCGCGGCTGCCCCACCTCAGGCTGACCGGGCACTACCGCAGCCGCCACGAGTCGCTGATCGCGTTCTCGAACAGCCACTACTACGAGAACTCGCTGACGACGTTCCCGTCCGCGGAGACCCGCGAGTCCGCCGTGAGGTTCGTGCGGGTGCCCGACGGCCTCTACTCGAAAGGCAAGGCCCGCAACAACCCGAACGAGGCGCGGGCGGTCGCCGACGAGGTGGTGCGCCGTCTCCGGGACCCCCGCGACCGAAAAATGTCGATCGGGGTGGTCACGCTCAACACGGAGCAGCAGCGCGCGATCGAGGACCTCCTAGAGGAGGCGCGCCGCAAGCACCCGGAGATCGAGGAGCACTTTCAGGACACCGACAGCAACGACCACGTGTTCGTGAAGAACCTCGAGTCGGTGCAGGGCGACGAGCGCGACGTGATCATCCTCAGCCTGGGCTACGGTCCGACCGAGCCCGGGGCCAGGACGATGAGCATGAACTTCGGCCCGATGAACAAGGCGGGCGGCGAGCGCCGGCTGAACGTGGCGATCACCCGCGCCCGCCACGATGTCCTGGTGTTCGCGAGCTTCGACCACACGATGATCGACCTCAGCCGCACCCGCGCGCTCGCGGTCGAGCACCTCAAGAGCTACGTGCGGTTCGCCGAGCAGGGACCGTCCTCCCTCGCGAGCGTCGCGCGCGCGGAACACGGCGTCGACCAGTTCGACAGCCCGTTCGAGCAGGGCGTCGCCACCGCGTTGCGCGCCCGCGGCTGGAAGGCGCAGACCCAGGTCGGCGTCGGCAAGTTCCGCATCGACCTCGGGATCTTGCACCCGGACATGCCCGGGGAGTACCTCGCCGGGGTGGAGTGCGACGGATACACGTACCACAGCTCGCCCTCCGCGCGCGACCGGGACCGAATCCGACATGTCATCCTGGAGGGACTCGGCTGGAAACTCATCCGGCTGTGGTCGATCGACTACTTCAACGATTCGGAGGAGGCGATCGACCGGGTCGACCGCGAGCTCAACGCCCTGCTTGAGGCGTTCCGCGAGCAGGCCCAAGGACCCATCGTCGAGACGCAGGCGCCCGCCCCGGGCGCGTGAGGGACCGGCCGGCGCGCGCCGCGGCCGGGCCGGGCGGTCAGTCGCCGCCCTCCTCCCCGGCGACCTCCGCGTGGTCGAACTTCCCGGCATCCAGCGCGCCTGCCAGATCGGCGAACGCCCGGTCGACCTCCCCGTGCGCGGTCCCGCTGACGACCAGGTCGCAGCTGAACCCGTCGGCCGACATCCTCGGGTAGCTGCCGATGTCGAGCGACGGGTGGCGACCCTGGACGTCCGCGAGCAGCCCGGCGATGAGCGACTCCCCGGCTTTGACCCGGGCCGTGCGCGAACGGTAGCCCGCCGACGCGCCGACCAAGCCGATCACCTCCTCCAGCATCGCGGCGAAGATCGCCGGCACGCCGGCGAGCACGTAGACGTTTTCCATCCGGTAGGCCGGGGCGCCCGTGACCCTGTTCGGGATCAGCTCCGCGCCCGACGGCACCGTCGCCATCTTCAGGCGCGCCGGGGTGAGCGACTCCCCGCGCGGCGCGTAGTACGACTCGAGGATCTCACGCGCCCGCGGGTCGACCTCCGTGCCCACCCCGAACGCCTTCGCGACCGACGCCGTCGTGATGTCGTCGTGCGTCGGCCCGATCCCGCCGCTCGTGAACACCAGGTCGTGCGAGGCGCGCAGCTCGCGCACCGCCCCGACAATCTGCCCCTCCTCGTCGCGCACCACGCGGGCCTCGCGCAGGTCCACGCCGATCTCCCGCAGGCGGCGCGCCAGCCGGTTCAGGTTGACGTCGGCGGTGCGCCCCGACAGGATCTCGTTGCCGATCACGACGAGGGCGGCGCGCCGCCGGGCCGGCGCGCTCATCCAGGCGGGGGGCCGACCGCGATCTCGATGCGGCGGTTGCGCCGCCCCTTCTTCGACACGTCGGTGATGCGCACCGGGGCGATCTCCCCGGTCGAGCGCACGTGCGTGCCGCCGCACGCCTGGAGGTCGACCCCCGGGATCTCGACCAGGCGCACCTTCCCGGTGCCGCGCGGCGGTCGCACCGCGACCGTGCGCACCAGCGCCGGGTTGCGGTCCAGCTCCTCCTCGTCGACCTCGCGGGCCGACACCGGGAGGTCCCGCTCCCGCCACTCGTTGATGCGGTCCTCGATCGCCTGCCGGTCCGGCGGGTCCGGCAGGTCGAAGTCGATGCGCCCCCGGCCCTCGTGCATGTTCCCGCTCGTCACCGGCGCGTCCGCCGCCGCGCACAGCAGGTGCAGCGAGGTGTGCGTGCACATGATGCGGTGGCGCCGCCCCCAGTCGATCGCCAGCGACACCCGCGCGCCGGGGCGCGCCAAGTCCGCGGCGGGCCCCTCCACCAGGTGGGCCACTCCGCCCGCCGCGCGGTCGTACACCGTGTCGACAACCCTCAGCTCGCCGCCGTCCGCCGCGCGCAGGACGCCGGTGTCGCCCGGCTGCCCGCCGGCGCGCGCGTAGAAGACGGTCGCGTCGGTGACGACGCGGTCGCCGTCGACCGAGACGACCAGCGCCTCGCACTCGCGCAGGTAGGCGTCCTCCCGGAACAGCAGCCGGGTCACGGCTCGCGCTCCAGTGCCCGGCACACCACCGTTGAGTCGAGGTCCCCCTCGCCGTCCTCCAGGCACCGCTCCAGCCGGGAGAGGAACAGCTCCCCCGACGGCAACGACGTCCCCGCGCGGCGCGCGTTGTCCAGGGCGATCCGCATGTCCTTCAGGTGCAGCCGCGCCCGGAACCCCGGGGCGTAGTCGCCGTTCAGCATGCGCATCCCGTGCGAGTCGAGCACCTTGCTCGCCGCGAACCCGCCCATCAGCGCCTCGCGCACCTTCCCGGGATCCACGCCGTTGCGCCGCGCCAGCCGGATCGCCTCCGCGACCGCCCCGATCGTCGCGCCGATCACCACCTGGTTGCAGGCCTTGGCCACCTGCCCGGCGCCGCTGCCGCCGACATGGACGATGTTGCGCCCCATCGCCTTGAGCACCGGCAGCGCCCGCGCGAACGCCTCCGCCTTGCCGCCGACCATGAAGCTCAGCGTCCCGTCGATCGCGCCCCGCTCGCCGCCCGACACCGGCGCGTCCAGCATGTCGACACCTCTCTCGCCCAGTGCCGCCGCGATCTCCCGGGTCTCGTCCGGGGAGATCGTGCTCATGTCGACGACAACGGTCCCGGGCGCCGCCCCGTCCGCCACGCCGTCCCTCCCCAGCAACACCTCGCGCACGTCCGGGGTGTCCGACACGTTGGTGAACACGAACTCGCACCCGGCGGCAAGCTCGGCGGGGGTCCCCGCCGCGGTCGCGCCCGCCTCAAGAAGGGGGGCCAAGCTTTCCTTGCGCCGCGCGTAGACCCGCAACGTGTGCGAGGCCCTCA
Organism: uncultured Gammaproteobacteria bacterium; assembly: GCA_964654265.1. Classification (GTDB taxonomy): domain Bacteria; phylum Pseudomonadota; class Gammaproteobacteria; order Tethybacterales; family CBDBMS01; genus CBDBMS01. Next base: position 23,939 of record CAZZIL010000036.1, read on the forward strand.
CCAAGTTGAGCGCGGCCGGGCGACCCATGATGCCCAGCCCGATGTATCCGATCGTCGCCACTGCCTGCCAGCCGGACACTATCATACCACCCCGCCGCCGCGGACGCGGCACCCCCTCACGGCAACGGGGCCGGGCGCGGCGCGGCCCCCGCCGCCGGCAGAACTCCCGATGATAAGCATATCACCCGGCCGGGCGCCAGGTCGCCCGGCCAGCCTGTACACTTGCGCCCGAGGGGAGGCATGCAAGGATACGCGCAAGTGCCTGCACTCCTCGCTTGGCCGGGCGACACCGACCGACATCCCGGCCCAGGCGGGCCCAAGCCCGGCGTCGACCCGGGCGACGGCGCCTGAATCCGCGGCCCCCACTCTTCCCACCC
>CAZZIL010000037.1:0-3073 GCA_964654265.1 uncultured Gammaproteobacteria bacterium
AGGGATGAGAGCGTCCGGGTCAAAGCCCAGGGCGGCGAGGTTGACCAGGCACCTCATCGGGGCCTTCGCTCTGCCGCTCTCCCAGCTCCAGATTGTGACCGTCGAGGTCCTGCAGTGGTAGGCCACGGCGCTCGTGCTCAGGCCGAGGCGCTTCCTCTCGGTTCTGAGGGCGTCGCCGATCTGCCGGTCTGTGTCTTGGTTGCTCTTCCTCATTGGTTTCTCCGTGCAATCGACCAAGTATAGCACAGAAAAGCGAACAAGGCAACTTATTACTGGAAGACGGTCAGGAAACCGACAACCCGAGGGCATCCGAGGCTGCCGCTGTCGGGGACAACGCGGGGCCGCCGGCGCGATCCCGACGCCGGCGTGCTCGCCTCGCCCGAACCGGCCTGCGATCTCTCAGAGTCGTGTCGTCACCGCGCTTGGCGCGGACACCCAGGTTGTGGGGCTATGCCAGAAGAGTTGCGTTCAGGGTCTTGCGGGTCGACTGACGCCTTCCCGGGGACCGAACCACATCCGACAGCAGCACAGAGGACAGAGTGAGCAGAGGCAACAGAAGCGACACCTGCTGGCGGCCGCGTCCGAGAGTGCCACGCGGCCATCGGGATCGTCTCGGACTCGCCCGGACTCGCTGTCGCGCGCCGTCTGCTCGCGCTGTTCGCGGTGTTCGGCAGGTGCGCGTGAAACCACGGTGCGCGGGGTCGCGCGCGATGCTTGATTGCCGCGACAGTCGGGCGGACCTTCGCGGTGAGCGACACCGAGTGGTCATCGGAGCCTGCCGGCCAATGCCGGCATGCCGACATCTCGGACAGGCCACCGCAGAACGCCCTGCCGGGAGGTGTCGCCCGCACACCCGGCCCGGTCGCGACGGCTACACGGACGGGACGGCAGTCTTCTCCGGGATCGTTCTTGGTCTGGGCGCCCGTGTCCGGCGCGTTCATCATCGTTGCCGTCGGCGGTGGGGTCGACTGGTCGGTCGTGGGGGATGCCGGTCGCGGCGGGGCGCGTCCGCGCTGCCCTGCCGGCTGACGATGGCATCTCGACGTTCCTCGCCGGCCCTGGTGCTCTCTTCTCGGTCGCCAGCCACATCACGCCGTCCGGCATCGACTCGCCGGGGACACCTGCCGCCTCAGCGCGTCCAGCCACCGCAGGTGCCCGGCCATCTGCCCGTGCACATCGCGTTGCTGTCTCCGCGGTCCTGTGACCGTGCGGGACGCGCGCGCCTGTCGGCGCGGCATCGTTTCCTGTCGGAGTTGGCGGACGCGTTGGCGGGCTCGTCGTTCGCGACCGAGGCGGCGGCTCCGGTGGAAGCGAACGCCTACTTGGCCGGCGGGGTGGCGCGCACAACCACCGCAACCCGGATGCCGCCTGCCCGCCCCGAGCGGACAGAATCAAGAGACGATGGTAGCCCCTCCACGGTCCGGTCGGGCACTCGCAAGGTAGAATGGTGGACGAGGCACTGGAAGATGCATGTCGATGCTCGGCACCGGGTGTGCGGTCTTTTCCCCAAGGGAGTCTGCACGCCCCTTGAGGCGCGATCTCGGGGGACGCTGGCGTGCGGCGACGCCGGGGACCTCACGTTGCCCTCGTCCGCCGTCACCCTGTTGTCACGGCTTGGCGGGCAAGGGCATGCTGGCCCCGGCTTGCTTGGCCCCGCCACGTAAGACGGTGATGGTCGCTTCCGACTACTCAAGGTTCACGGTGGTGGAGCTCGAACGTCTAGCCAAGCAAGGTGACCCTCAGGCGCAAGGCTGGCTTGGCAGACGACTCTACTTTGGCGAGGGATGTCCGCGCGATCACGACCGGGGGCTGGAGTGGATCAAGAAGGCGGCCGACAACGGCCATTCCGATGCGCAGTTCATCTTGGGAGACATTGCCTACGGCATGGAGGAAAGAGAGGAGGCCGTGCGGTGGTGGATGCTTGCCGGCACTGCCAAGCACCCCAAGGCGTTGTTCTGGCTGGGCGTGCTTTGCCTGGAGGGGACTCCGCCCGACCATGGGCAGGCGGCACTGTACTTTGATGAGGCCGCCGAGAAGGGGAACGAGGAGGCGATGACAGCGTTGGGTAGGCTCTACCAAGCAGGCGGCGGACCAGTGAAGCAGTCTTATTCCAGGGCGCTGAAGTGGTTCAAGAAGGCGGCGGCACAAGGTGACGCGCTTGCCATGCGGCATCTCGCCGTTCTGTACCGCGAGGGCTTGGGCACTGACGCGGACGAAGCGAAGGCAACGGAATGCCTGCGAAAGGCCGAGATCATCGAGGCCAGGGAGGCACTGTGGGCGGGTCCTGATGCCGGGAAACCGGACCGATCCGGAAACGGCTCCGGCTAAGCGACTCCGACGTGTCCCGTGAACGGCGGCGATGGCCCCCGTTTTCCGGTTCTGCTGTTCGCTTGCGGGAATGGAACGGCGGCAAATCCCACCGCGGTGTGTGCCGGGGGGACCCACGTGAACCTCCCGTTGCGGCTCTTGTGGTCCAGCGGTCTCCTGGGAGCGATTCGGCCGCACCGCCGAGGAAATGCGGGCAGGGACAACCTTTCCGGCAGGCGCTCACATCCGCCAGCAAGGTCGACATCACCGCGCAGGCCGGGCCGGACTGCTCTCCTGGCCCCTGCTCACGTGGTTCTGCAAGATCGTAGACGTCTTGTTCGGGTTGATTCCATTGGTGGGTGGTGGTCGGCACGTTCCCCCTCGGCTACATGAGACCCATCAGCTTCGCGCTTGAGGCGCGGGACGCCGACGTTGCGGTTTTCCACTCGACCAGCACGGGCGGGATGGCGTTCGAGCGTCTGGTGCGAGAGCGCGTTCGCCTGAGTGGTCGGTTTCGGCCTGCAGGCACTCGTGAACATGCTCGTCGGCTGCTGGCGTTACGTGCCGTCCGGCCAGGGATGACTGAAACAATATTGAAACACTGGGGTTTTCCGGGAAAGCCAACACAGGCTTGAATCAAGGGCGGCGGTGAGGTAACCGGCCGTGGCGTTTTCCGCGTAGAGTGTTGATTCTGTTGCATTTTTTGGAAAAGGACAAACGGACTTTTAATCCGTTGGTCCAGGGTTCGAGCCCCTGCCGGCCTACC
>CAZZIL010000038.1:0-14961 GCA_964654265.1 uncultured Gammaproteobacteria bacterium
GCCCGAAGGTGCGCCCGGACGCGGTCGGCAACGGCGCGCACATCCACTTCTCGCTTGTCGACGGCGAGGGCAATCCCCGGAACCACAGCCCGGCGGGACCGGGCGGGCTCAGCGACGAGATGGGCCGGTTCTGCGCCGGCGTCCTGCACCACATCCGGGCGGTGACCGCGCTGGCGGCGCCGTCGGTGGCGTCCTACCAGCGGTTCGGGCCGCACTCCTGGGCCGCGGTCTTCGGCTGCATCGGCCTGCAGAACCGGGAGGCCGCGCTCAGGATATGTCCCACAGCGCGGCCCGGCGGCGACCCGGCCGCCGGGCACCATGTCGAGCTGCGGGTGGGCGACGCCGCATCGTCGCCCCACCTGCATCTGGGGGCGCTTGTCCACGCCGGGACGATCGGCCTGCGCCGCGATCCGCCGGTGCAGCAGCTGGTGAACACGGATCCCAGCGCGATGCCGAAGGCCGCGCGCAAGGCGCACCCCCCGCTTCCCGACAGCCTGGAGGACGCCCTGAAGGCCCTGATCGAGGACCGCGCGTTCCGCGCCACCGCCAGCGACCTGTTCTGGCAGTGCTATCTCGACATGAAGTCGGTGGAGGCGCAGGCCCTCGAGGGGTTGACCAAGCACGAGGTCACCGCGCGCTACCGGGAGGTCTATTAGGCGCATCCGCCGCCAGGGAGGCGCCGGGCGGACCGCCCGCCAGAGCGCGGTCTGGTAGAATGCGCCCCAAAGGAGACCGCCGTGGAAACCGCCGAGTACCAAAGCCGGGTGTCCGCCCTGAGGAAGGGCGTGGCGCAGGTCATGAAGCTCCAGGGCGAGCTTAGGGGGTCCCTTTGATTACGACCGCAAGGCCGGGCGCATAGCGGAGATCGACTCGGAGCTGTCCAGCCCGGAGACCTGGGCGGACCACGCCTCCGTCGCGGCGCTCCGCCAGGAGCGCGCCACGCTCACCGGGTTTGTCGAGGAGTTCGACCGGGTCGCCGGCAAGGGCGAGGACCTCAACGAGCTGGTCGACATCCTCGGCTCCGGGGAGGAGGACACCGGGATGCTGTCCGAGCTGGAGCGGGAGATGGAGGCCCTGGGGGCGGACCTCGAGCTGGTCCGCATGGAGCAGTGCTTCTCGCACCCCGATGCCGCCAAGGACTGCTTCCTGGGAATCCAGGCGGGATCCGGGGGGACCGAGGCGCAGGACTGGGCCAAGATGCTGCAGCGCATGTACACCCAGTACTGCAACTCCCACGGGTTCCGGGTCGAGCTGCTCGAGGAGACCGGCGGCGAGGTCGCCGGGATCAAGAGCGCGACGCTGAAGGTCTCGGGGACGAGGGCCTACGGCCACCTGCGCACGGAGACCGGCATCCACCGGCTCGTCCGCAAGTCGCCCTTCGACTCGAACCACCGGCGCCACACCTCGTTCGCCAGCGTGTTCGCCTACCCGGTGGTCGACGACGACTTCAAGGTGGAGGTCAACGACAAGGACCTGCGCATCGACACCTACCGCTCCAGCGGGGCCGGCGGCCAGCACGTCAACACCACCGACTCCGCGGTGCGCATCACGCACCTGCCGAGCGGGATTGTGGTGCAGTGCCAGAGCGACCGCTCGCAGCACCGCAACCGCGCGGAGGCGATGTCGATGCTGCGCTCGCGCCTGCACCGCCTGGAGGTCGAGCGGCGCAACGAGGAGAAGCGGCGCGTGGAGGACGAGAAGACCGACATCAGCTGGGGGCACCAGATCCGCTCGTACATCCTGGACCAGTCACGGGTGAAGGACCTCCGCACCGGGCACGAGCGCGGGGACCCGCAGCGAGTGCTCGACGGCGACATCCAGGACTTCATCAACGTGTCGCTGCTCGCCGGATGTTGACTCCCGCGGGCGCGCCGGGCGCGGACCCCTCCCGGACTATATAATCCCCCGCCTGTCGCCCATGGAATTCGTCAAGGAATACCTGCCGCCCGAGCTGCTGGCCGTCCTGGTCGCCTTGGTCGCGGTCCTCACGCTGCTGGCCGCCCGCCACGTCGCGTCGAAGGTCGCCGACGTGAACTCGTCGATCGACGAGATCAAGCCCGGGCTGGAGCGCCTCGTCAACGCGCGCGTCACCGACCTGGGGAACATCCTGACCACGGAGATCGACCGGCGCTTCGCCGAGGTCGACAAGCAGATGCTGATGGTCGCGGACACCAACCGGGACACGCTCTCCAAGTCGATCAGCGAGATCGCCGGCGAGATCGGCGAGTTCAAGAACGCCCAGGCCAAGGCGAGCGCCGAGGCCCACGAGGCTCTGCAGAACCAGTTCGTCAACCAGGCCCTGCACCTGCAGGAGCGCGTCCACACGGTCGCGAAGGAGAACGCCGAGGCCTTCAACGTGCTTCAGGAGAAGATTCGCGCCATCGTGTCGACCGGGCTTGCCGACACCCACACGGACATGGTCGAGCGGCTGGCGAAGCTGTCCGGGGAGATGGGCGGGGTCCTCGACCGCCTGGTCGAGTCGGTCGGGTCGCAGCTCGACGAGCGTTTCAGGACGGCGAACGCCTCCATCGAGGGACTGACCGGGCGGCTTGACGCGATCGATGCCGCGCAGCGGCGCATCGAGGCCCTCTCCGCGGACGTGACCAACCTGACGCGCGTGGTCGCCGACAAGCGCGCCCGCGGCGTCGTTGGCGAGGTCCAGCTGACCCACCTGGTCGACGACATGCTCTCGCGCGACCACTACGAGGCCGACGCGACCCTACCCAACGGGAGCCGGGCGCCCATCCTGCTACGGTTGCCGGAGCCCACCGGCAACATCGCCGTGTGCACCGAGCTGGGACTTGAGAGCCTCGGCAAGGCAGGGGAGCCCGGCGCGTCCGACGAGGAGGTCGCGGCCGCCCGCCAAGGGTTCGCAGCCGACCTGCGCTCCGCCATCGAGAGGACGGCCGCGCGCATCGACCCGCCGCACACCACGAACGGCGCGGTGCTGTTCGTCCCGGCCGAGTCGGCGTTCGCGGAGATCCACGCGCACCACCGCGGGCTTGTCGAGGAGGCGTTCCGCCGCCACGTCTGGATCGTCTCGCCCACCACGATGATGGCGCTGCTCAACATGGCGCGCACCGTGATCCGGGACGTCGCCACCCGGCGCGAGACGCGCCGCATCCGCGACGAACTGGTCCGCTTCGGCAAGGACTTCCAGCAGCTCAACGCGCTGATCGACAGCGTGGTCCGCAACGTCGGGCAGGCGAACACCGACGTGCTCAAGGCCCAGAACGAGGGGCGGCAGATCACCGAGCATCTCGGGCGCGTCGGCGAGACCGCCGACCTGAGGCTGGCCGGCACGGACGATGCCACGGCCGATTCCCCCCCGGGAAGCTGACCGAACAGCACGGCGATGAGCCGCGGCGACGCCTCCCGGCTGCTGGCGCTCTCGCCGCTTGACGGACGCTACCAGGCCCGGCTGGGCGGGTTTGCCGAGCGACACTTCAGCGAGTTCGCGCTGATCCGACGGCGCGTCCAAGTCGAGGCAGAGTGGCTCGGGACGCTGGCCGCGCACCCAGGGATCGGGGGCGGGCTGCCGAAGCCGGCAAGGCGCCTGCTCGACGACATCGCCGCCGGGTTCTCCCTGCGGGACGCCAACGCGGTCAAGGCGATCGAGCGGCGCACCAACCACGACGTCAAGGCGGCCGAGACTTGGCTGCGCACCCGCATCGCGGGCACCCCCCTGGAACGCCACTCCGCGCTGGTCCACTTCGGCTGCACCTCCGCCGACATCAACAACCTGGCGCTGTCCCTGATGCTCAAGGACGCGGTCAACAGCCGCGTCGTGCCGTCCCTTGCCGCCGTGCTCGACGCGACCGCCCGCCTCGCGACGGAGAACGCCCGCGTCCCGATGCTTGGGCACACCCACGGCCAGCCGGCAAGCCCGACAACCTTGGGAAAGGAGTTCGCGGTCTTCGCCCGGCGTCTGCGCAAGCAGCTCGCCAAGCTCGGCCGGGTCCGCCTCGAGGGGAAGATGAACGGCGCCGTCGGCAACTACAACGCGCACGTGGTCGCCTACCCCAAGGTCGACTGGCCGGCGCTGTCACGGTCCTTCGTCGAGCGGCTCGGCCTCGTCCACAACACCCACACCACGCAGATCGAGCCGTACGACTCGATCGCGGAGCTGCTCGACTGCCTTTCCCGGGCCAACGCCGTCCTGGTCGACATGTGCCGTGACGTCTGGATGTACATCTCGATCGACTACCTGCGGCAACGGCCCGCCAAGGCCGAGGTCGGGTCCTCCACCATGCCGCACAAGGTCAACCCGATCGACTTCGAGAACGCCGAGGGGAACCTCGGCGTCGCAAGCGTGCTGCTCAGGCACCTCAGCGCGACCCTGCCGATCTCGCGCCTGCAGCGGGACCTCACGGACTCAACCGTCTCCCGGAACATCGGCGTCGCGGTCGGGCACACCCTGGTCGGGACAGACTCCCTGGTGCGCGGGCTTGGCAAGATCTCCCCGAACCCCGGGCGCATGGAACAAGACCTTGACGGGAACTGGCAGGTGCTCGCCGAGGCCGTCATGTCCGTGCTGCGCGCGCGCGGCGTCGACGACGCCTACGAGAGGCTCAAGGCGCGCACCCGGGGCAAGGGGCCGCTCGACCGCGAGGACCTCCACGCGATCATCCGGGAAGCCCCGCTCCCGGAGGCGGAGCGGCGGCGCCTGCTGGCGCTGAGACCCTCCGGTTACACCGGGCTGGCGAGCCGGCTGGCGAGGCGCCCGTAACCCGCCCGCCTACGTCGGGGTGCCCGCCCCGCCCGCGCGGGCCTGCGCCCGGCGCCTGGAGACAAACCAGCCGAGCGCCGTGCACCCGACCGTCAGCGTCAGGATCACCGGGTCGCGGATCACCTCGTGCGGGGCGCCCAACACCTCCTTCACGAACGGGTCGTTCATCAGCATCTTGGCCGCGACATAGGCGAGGACCATCCCGCCCAGGTAGATGATCCACGGATAGCGGCGTAGCAACCGCAGCAGCATGAGGCTGCCCCAGATCATGATCGGGATGCTGACGGCCAGGCCAATGATGATCAGCGTGACGTCGCCCTCGGCCGCCCCGGCGATCGCGATGATGTTGTCGAGTCCCATCACCGTGTCGGCGATCACGATGATCCTGATCGCCTGGAAGAAGTTCTCGGCGGTCTTCCCCTCCTCGCCGCTTCCCTCCTCCTCGACCATCATCCGGTACGCGATCCAGAACAGGAGCAGGCCGCCGATCGCCATCAGCCCCGGAAGGTTGATCAGCGCGAACACCACGAGCGTCATCAGGACGCGCACCAGGATCGCGAAGAAGGTCCCCCAGAGAACCGCCTTACGCTGGATCTCCGGCGGCAGGCGCTTTGCCGCCATCGCAATGACGACCGCGTTGTCCCCCGCCAGGATCAGGTCCAGGAAGATGATGACCAGGAGCTTGCTGAGCCAGGAGGTGGTCTCCGGGTCGAGCCCCATCATGCGACGCCCGGGAACAGCACGACGTTGCGAAAGTTCGCGCGGACCCCGACACGGGCCCCGATCTCCAGGTTGACGCTGCTCGGCATGCTTGAGTAGATCGTCTTCCCGCTCGGCAGCTCAAGCGTGTAGAGGGTGTTCGCCCCGCGGAACGACCGCTGCGTGACGCGCGCGCCGCCGCCGTTCGACGGGTCCACCTCCACGTAGTCGGGGCGCAACAGCACCATGACGGCGTCGCCCACGCGGTTCAGGGGACCCACCAGCTCGCGCCCCCCCTCGATGCGGCCGATCTCCGTCTCGACCTCGCGCCGGCCGACCAGCCGCCCCTGGATCAGCACGCCGCGCCCGACGAAGTTCGCGACAAACAGGCACGACGGGTTGTGGTAGAGGTTGTAGGTGGTGTCCCACTGGCAGATCACCCCCTGGTTGATCACCCCGGCGACGCTCGCGAACGACAGCGCGTCCGACTGGTTGTGCGTCACCATCAGCGCCGTGGCCCCGCGGTCGTTGAGGATGTCGCGCACCTGGGTGAGCAGCCGCTCGCGCAGGTCGTCGTCCAGGCTGGAGAACGGCTCGTCGAGCAGCAACAGGTCCGGGTCGGGCGCGAGCGTGCGCGCGAGCGCGGCGCGCTGCTGCTGCCCGCCCGACAGCTCGTGGGGGTAGCGGTCCTCCAGGCCCTCCAGGCCGAACAGGCCCACCATGTCCGCGACGCGCGCGGCGATCTCCGCCGCCGGGCGCCGCCGCGCCAGCCCGAAGGAGATGTTCCGGCGCACCGTCAGGTGCGGGAACAGCGTGAAGTCCTGGAAGAGCATCCCCACCCGCCGCTTCTCCGGCTCGACCGTGCGGCCGCTCGCGCTCACCACGCGCCCCTTCAGCCGCAGCAGGCCCTCGCTGATCGGCTCCAGCCCCGCGATGCAGCTCAGCACAGTGCTCTTCCCCGAGCCGCTCGGCCCCATCAGGCAGCCGATCTCCCCCCTCTCCAGCGACAGCGTCACGTCGCTCAGCGTCTTGTGGGAACCGTAGCGGTGGCCGACCTGCCGCATCTCCAGCTGGACCATGGGGGGGATTATCCCTGTTTTGCCGGCGAACCCTCCGTGGCGGCGCCGCGCCACCCCTGGTTCATGAAATGCCGGAGGACAACCATCGCCGGCAACCCGGTGAGGACGATCAGCAGCCCGGAGGGCGCGGCGCGCAGGAGCTCCTCGTCCGAGGCGTACTGGAACACGTGCGTCGACAGGGTGTCGAAGCCCAGCGGGCGCAGCAGCAGCGTGACCGGAAGCTCCTTGACCACGTCGACAAACACCAGCATCAGGGCCGCGAGGAGCGCCGGCCGCAGCAGCGGAAGGTGCACCCTGAGCAATGTCTGCAACGACCCAAGGCCGTCGAGCCGGGCGGACGCCGGCATTGACGGCGGGATCTTCCTGAGTCCGGACTCGCTCGCGACATAGGTGATGATGACGAACTTGATCGCCAGCCCGGCGCACAGCATCGCGATCGACGTGGAGAGGATCCCCCGCAGGTCGACCCCGGTCGCGGCGCGCAGCCAGTCGGCGAGCCCGAAGCACGCGCCCATCACCGCGAGCGCGAGGATGGTCCCCGGGAACGCGTACCCGGTCAGCGCCATCTTGGCGAGCACGCCGCGGACGCGGCTCCGCCGGCCGCGTTCCATGCGCGCGGCCGAGGCGAGGAGCACCCCGACGACGAGGGCGACCGCGGAGACGGCCAGCGCCAGCCACAGGCTGTTGGCGAAGCCGTCGGCCAGCGCCAGGCGCCACGCGGCGCCGCCCGCCTGCGCCGACAGCCACGTCAGCCGGAGGAGCGGCAGCCCGAACGCCAGCAGCAGGACCGCCGCGCAGGCGCCGAGCGCGAGCGCCGCCCGCCCCCCGCCCAGCCGGTGCGTGCGGTCGCAGCAGAAACTCTTGTGCGGTCCCGCGTAGTGGCGGTGACGGACGCGCGCGCCCTGCTCGACAAACACCGCCGCCAGCACCAGGACCATCGTCGCCAGCGCGAGCTGCGAGGCCCCGCCGAAGTCGCCTCGGTTCTGCCAGGTGTCGTAGACCGCGACGCTCAGGGTCGGCAGCCCGAAGTGCTCGGCGACGCCGAAGTCGCCGATCGTCTCCATCAGGACCAGCGCCAGGCCCGCCATGATCGCCGGGCGGGCGACCGGGACCGACACCCGCCGGAACGTCTGCCAAGGCGTCAGCCCCATGACCCGGGCCGTGCTGTAGAGGTGGCAGGGCTGCGACAGGAACGCCACCGTCGCGAACATGAACACGTACGGGTAGTTGGCCAGCGACAGCGACAGCACCGCCCCGGGAAGCCCGCGGAAGAACCCGGCCCCCATCGCATCGAGCGTCGACGAGTAGATGTAGGTGATCAGGTAGGGCGGCATCGCCAGCGGGAGCGCCAGCGCGACCGTCATCACCCCCGCCCCCGGAAAGCGGCACATCACGCACAGCCACGCAAGGCCGACGCCGACCGCCCCGGTCAGCGCCAGGGTGCCCGCGGCGACCGCGAGCGTGACCCGCAGCGACACGAGCGCCGCGGTGAGGTCCAGCGTGGTGTCGCCCCCGGCGCGCACCGCCTGAAGGGCCACCCAGAGGAACGGGAGGGCGATCAGGGTCGCCAGCGCGAGGACCAGGACGGCCCCGCGCCGCGGGAGCGCCAGGCGCGCCCGCCGGATGTCCCGCCCGGCCAGCGGCGCGGGCTTGGTCGCGACGGTCATGCCCTCCCCCTCCCCGCGCCCGTCATCGGTCGAACCCGACCTTCTCCACCAGGCGCGAGGCGGCCGCCCGGTTTGCCGCGATGACGCCCACCGGCGTCGGGTCCGCCCGCAGCCCGCCCATCGTCCCCGCCATCCGCGGCGCCAGCGGGACCCCGTCGCGCACCGGGAACTCCCCGTTCGCCTCGGCGTAGATCTCCTGCGCCGCGCGCCCGGTGAGGAAGCGCATCAGCGCGAGCGCGTTCCCCGGGTTGGGCGAGTGCCTCGCCATCGCGTAGCCGCTGAGGTTGACGTGCGTCCCGCCCGACTCGAACTCCGCCAAGAGCGGCTCCATGTCCTCGGCGATCTCCCGCTGCCCGGGGTCGTCCAGCATCTTGAGATAGTAGTAGCTGTTCGCCAGCGCGTAGTCGCACTCGCCGTTGCGCGCCGCGGTGATCTGCGCGCGGTCGTTGCCTTGCGGCGCGCGGCCGAGCCGCCCCTTGAGGTTGCGCAGCCACTCCTCGGTCGCGGCCTCGCCGTGGTGCGCGACGTGGGCGGCGATCAGCGCGATGTTGTACGGGTGCCTCCCGGAGCGCACGCAGACGGTCCCGCCGAACCCGGGCGCGCCCAGCTCCTCGTAGGTCGGCCGGGCGGGGTCGCGCCCCTTCCACCCGGCGCCGCGACGCGCGAACAGGATGCGCGCGCGGCGGGTGACGCCGAACCAGTGGTTGCCCGGGTCGCGGCTCGCCGCCGGGATGTTTTGCCGGAGCGTGCCATCGTCGACCGCCCGGGTCACGCCCTCGTCCTTGAGCTGCTGCAGGCGGCCGACGTCGGCGACCATGACCACGTCTGCCGGGCTGGCCTCGCCCTCGAGCTTGAGACGCTCGACCAGCCCCCGCTTCGCGAACAGTGTCTCCACCCGGATGCCGGTCTCCTCCGTGAAGCGGGCGAACACCTCCTCCAGGAACACCGGCTGGCGCTCGGAATAGACGTTCACCACCCCCTCCGCCCGCGCCTTGCGCGGCGCGCCCCAGGCCGCGAACGCCGCCAGCGCGAGCAGCGCCATGAGCAGCGGCAGGGCGGACGCCCGGCGGCAAAGGCCCCCTCGGGGACGGGGCGTGGCATGGTGCATCGTGCGGGACTCCGTGCGCGCGTTTCCTGATAATGATAACCATTATCACTTTGGATGTCAACATCCCGGTACCCGGCCGGGGCAGCCGCGTCCCCGCGCCCGGCGCGCACCCCGGCCCAAGCGTGTAGAATCCGGCAACCAAGGGACAGATGGACGACACCGACGCGGAAGACAAGCCGTCCCCCGGCAGCTTCGAGTCCTCGATGGAGGAACTGGAGAGCATTGTCGAGCGGATGGAGGGCGGCGACATGCCGCTGGAGCAGATGATCAAGAACTTTCAGCGCGGCACCCAGCTGATTGCGCAGTGCCGGGCGACGCTTCGCGAGGCCGAGCAGAAGATCCGGGTCCTCGAGGACGGCGAGCTGAAGACCTTCGGGAACGCCCCGGACAGTGAGGCCTGACGGCTTCAACCGCTGGCTGGAGTCGCGCCGCGACTCGATAGACCGGCGGCTTCGGCAGCTGCTGCCCTCCCCCGACGAATCGCGCCTGGCCGAGGCGATGGCCTACGCCGTCCTCGGCGGCGGGAAGCGCCTGCGCCCGCTCGCGTGCATCGACGCGGCCGAGTCGCTCGGCGCGCGCGCGGGCCACGCGTTGCGGCCGGCGTGCGCGGTCGAGCTGGTGCACTGCTACTCGCTGGTGCACGACGACCTGCCGGCGATGGACGACGACGACCTGCGCCGCGGCAAGCCCTCCTGCCACGCGAAGTACGGCGAGGCGGTCGCGATCCTCGCCGGCGACAGCCTGCTCACCTTGGCGTTTGGCGTGCTCGCGCCCCGCGGCGAGCGCTCCGTGCGCGTGCTCGCCGACACGGTCGGGCACCGCGGGATGACCCACGGGCAGATGCTCGACCTGGAGCTGGCGCGCGCGCGGCGCAAGGCGTCGGCCCGCGAGGTCGCGGACATGCACCGGATGAAGACCGCGCGGCTGTTCGGCGCGGCGACCCGGCTCGGGGCGATCGCCGCGGGCGCCGGACCGGGCCCCCTCGCGTCCATGACGCGGGTCGGCGAGGGGCTTGGGCGCCTCTGCCAGCTGGTCGATGACATCATCGACGAGGACCCCGGCGCCCAGGCGATCGGGAAGACCCCCGGCAAGGACCGGCGCCAGGGAAAGGCGACGGCCGTCACCACGCAGGGAATGGCCCGGTCGGTCGCGCTCGCGCGCAAGGAGCACGCCGACGTGCTCGGCCGGCTGCGGCGGATGCGGCTCGGCCACACCCACCTGGCCGACGTCGCGGACCTGCTCGCGGCGCCGCTGCGCGCCGCCCCGGCGGCACGGGCACGCCGATGACCCCGAGGCGGGAGGAGCCCCGCATCCCGCGGAAATCGATCAGCCCGAACGCCCGCCGGGTGATCGAGGTCCTGCACAAGGGCGGGCACTCCGCCTACGTTGTCGGCGGCGCCGTGCGCGACCTCGCGCTCGGACTCGCCCCCAAGGACTTCGACGTCGCGACGAGCGCCACCCCCGAGCAGGTGCGGCACCTGCTCAAGCGGGCGCGGATCTACGGACGGATCATCGGCCGGCGGTTCCGGCTGGTGCACGCGCGCTTCGCGAGCGAGATCATCGAGGTGTCGACCTTCAGGAAGATGGCGGCGAGCTCCGACATCGACGCGACCGGGCGCCTGCTCTCCGACAACGTGTTCGGCACCGAGGAGGAGGACGCCTGGCGCCGCGACTTCACGGCCAACGCCCTGTTCTACGACCCGGCGTCGGGAAAGGTCGTCGACTACACCGGCGGCCTCGCGGACATCGAGCGCAAGCAGCTGCGGATCATCGGCGAACCGGCGGAGCGTTACCGGGAGGACCCGGTGCGCATGCTGCGCGCCATCCGCATCGCCACGAAGCTGTCGCTGCGCCTGGAGCGCAAGACGTCCGCGGCGATCGCGCCGAACCTGCACCTCCTGGAGAATGTCCCGTCCGCAAGGATGTTCGACGAGCTGACCAAGATCATCAAGGGGGGAGGCGCGCACGCGTGCCTCTCGCGGATGGCGCAGACCGGGATGATCACGCTCTTCATCCCCCACTATCGGGAGATGTCCGCCGAGGCGCGGGAGTGGCTCGGGACCGCGATGATGATGTCCGACCGGCGGGTCCACCAGGGGGAGACCGTCTCGATCACGCTCTTTGTCGCGTGCATGTTCTGGCCCGACATCCGCGAGCGCTACCACGCCGAGATCGAATCCGGGACCCGCTCCCAGGAGCGCTTCCACCGGCTGTTCGAGAGGTCGCGCCTCGCCGACACCCGGCTGGTCACCGGCCGCGTCCGCCAGAAGGTGATCGAGACCTGGACCGTCATGGCGCGGATGGAGACGGTCTCGCGCGCCAGGCAGGTCGATTCGCTCCGCCGCCACGAGACCCTGCGCACGGCGCTCGCGTTCCTGCGCCAGCGCGCCGAGTCCGACGAGTCGCTCGTGCCCACCGTCATGAAGTGGGAGGAGATCGCCGAGGCCAACCCGGCCGACGCCCGGGAAATCGCCCGGCGACTGTTCGACTTCCCGGCGCCGCCGGCCGGGAGAGGAAGGCGGCGCCGGCCGCCGTCGGGCGGGCAGGACGCCCGCCCGGCGCCGGCGTGACCCGGCCGGCGCGGGCGGCCCGGCGCGAGCGGCAGGTGTCGCCCGCGTACGTCGCCATCGGCAGCAACGTCGGCGACCCCGCCGGGAACGCGCGGGACGCGGTCCTCGCGCTTGGACGCCAGGACGACCTGGAGGTGGTCCGCGTGTCGTCGCTCTACGAGACCGAGCCGGTCGGTTGCCCGCCGGGGCAGGACCCCTACGTCAACGCGGTGGCGAAGGTCCGCACGCCGATGCCTCCCCACCAGCTGCTCGGACAGCTTGCGCGCATCGAGCGCGAGATGGGCCGGGTGCGCCCGGCCCGGCGCAACATGCCGCGGGTGATCGACCTCGACCTCCTGCTGTTCGGGGACGAGACGGTCGACACCCCGGAGCTGCGCGTCCCGCACCCGCGCATGCACGAAAGGGCGTTTGTGCTCGCGCCGCTTGCGGAGATCGAGCCCGAGCTCTCCCTTCCCGGCCTGGGACGCGTCACCGACCTGCTCGCGCGCTGCGACGGCCAGGGGATCCGCCGTATGCGGGACGACCAATGGTGATCCTCGGCCTCGACATGTCGGGCGAGGACACCTCCGTCGCGCTCGACACCGGCGAGCGGACGCTCGAGGCGGTGCACCCGCCGCGGGACGGGCGACGGCACCGCGCGCCCATCCCCGCGATCAACGACATCCTCGAGGAGGCGGGGATGTCGCTCGACGATGTCGACATGGTCGCGTTCGGGGCCGGGCCGGGACTCTTCTCCGGGATCCGCGTCGCGTGCGCGACCGCGCAGGCGATCTGCCACCTGAAGGGGAAGGCGATCCGCCCGGTCAGCACGACCTTGGCACTCGCCTGCGAGGCCGGGCAGAGGAAGGTGGTCTGCGCCCTCCCCGCCTACCGCGGGCACTACTTCATCGCGATCTACTCGAAGGTGGCGCAGGTGTGGAGCGCGGAGATCCCGGTCGGGCTCTATCCGGTGACGGACCTCCCCCGGCTTGACGAGCCCGGATGGGCCGCGATCGGGAGGGGGTTCGCGGCGGACCACCCCGAGGTGCGTCGCCACTATGCGCGGCACGTCAGCACGCCGATCGACCGGGCCTACCCGTCCGCGAGGGCGATCATCACGGCGGCGAAGACGCACTTCCCGAAGACCGCGCGGCTGGACCCGCTCACGGTCACGCCCATCTACGCGCGAAGCAAGGTCGCGTTCACCGTCGAGGAGCGGCTCCGCCGCCCGCGCAAGGGAAATGGCCGGGCGTAGGGAGATCATGCGCGAGCTCGGACTCGAGCTCATGGACCGGATCTTCGGCCCGGACCTGTCCCCGCCGCCCTCCGAAACAAGGACGCCCACCGTCCCGCACCGGCAGGACCCGCGGGAAAAGGCGCCCGCCTCCCCGCCGCCGCGCGCCGAGGCCGCCCCGACGACCGCGCCCGGGGAAGGGACGCCCCGCCCCGCCGGCGACGCCAATCCCGTCCACGACCTGGACTGGGACGGCCTCATCTCCGCGATCGCCCGGTGCGAGAAGTGCCCGCTGCACCGGACGCGGACCAACACGGTCCCCGGTGTCGGGGACCGGCAGGCCGACTGGATGTTTGTCGGCGAGGGGCCCGGCGAGGAGGAGGACCGGAAGGGCGAGCCGTTCGTCGGGGCCGCCGGCAAGCTTCTGGACCGGATGCTGAGGGCGATGAACATGGACCGGACGGACGGGACCTACATCGCGAACATCGTCAAGTGCCGCCCGCCCGGCAACCGCAACCCGGCCGGGGAGGAGGCGCACGCCTGCCTCCCCTACTTGGAGCGGCAGATCGCCCTGGTCCGGCCCAAGGTGATCGTCGCGCTGGGCAAGGTCGCCGCAAACCACCTCCTGGGGAACGACACGCCGATCTCCAAGCTTCGCGGTAGGGTGCACGAGCATCGCGGGATCCCGCTGGTGGCGACCTACCACCCGGCCTACCTGCTTCGCAGCGAGAGGGCGGACGGGAAACGGAAGGTGTGGTCGGACCTGTGCCTGGCCATGCGGGAGATGGCGCGACACTCCGGGCGCAACGGGACCGCGGCCACCCCCTCGTCTCCCGGGGAGGCGCGAGGCGCGTCAGGCGAGGATCGCGACAACCGCCCCGGTTGACAGGGTCGCGAGGTTCCCGGCGAGCAGCGCCTTCGCCCCGAGGGTGGCGATCTCGTTGCCCCGCTCAGGCGCCAGCGCGCTCATGCCGCCGATCATCACCGAGACGCCACCGAAGTTGGCGAAGCCGCACATCGCGTACGCGAGCACCAGGCGCGTGCGGTCGTCGATCGTCCCTTCAGGGAGCTCCGCCATCTCGACGTAGGACACCAGCTCATTGAGCACCACCTTGGTCCCGAACAGCTGCCCGGCGACGCCGGCTTCCCCCCAAGGGATCCCGACCAGCCACATCACCGGGGCGAGTACCCATCCCAGGAGCCGCTGCAGGGTCAGCGGCTCACCATCGACGTCGGGAAAGGTCCCAAGGACGATGTTGACCAGCGCGATCAGCGCAACCAGGGCGATCACCAAACCGATGATGTAACCGATCAGCCTGAGTCCGTTGACGCTGCCCTGGGTGATCGCGTCGAACGTGTTCAGGTAGGGCGATGCCGTCGAGACCTCCTCGTCGGCCTCGTCGCCGCTGTCCGGGATCATGGTCTTCGCGATCATGACGGCCGCCGGGGCGCTGATCAGCGACGCCGTCAGCAGGTGGCCAAGGGAGTCCGGCATCACGCTTCCCAGGATCCCCGCGTAGAGCGCAAGCACTGTGCCGGCAACCGTGGCCATGCCGGCCGTCATCACGAGGAACAGGTCCGAGCGGCTGATGGTACAGAGATAGGGGCGGATCAAGAGCGGCGCCTCGACGTTGCCGACAAAGATGTTCGCCGCCGTGCCGAAGCTGGCCGGCCCCCTCAGCGCGAGCGCCCGGCGCAACGCCCAGGAGAACCCGCGAATCACCGCGGGCAGGATGTGCCAGTGGTACAGGAGCGCCGACAGGGTGCTCACCAGGAGCACCAGCGGCAGCGCCTGGGTCGCAAGGATGAACGCGGCGCCGGGATACGGCTCCTCGAACGGCAGCGGCCCTCCCCCCAGGTACCCGAACATCAGCGAGGTCCCCGCCTGCGTCGCCT
>CAZZIL010000039.1:0-12304 GCA_964654265.1 uncultured Gammaproteobacteria bacterium
TGGTTCATCAGCACCGGGATCACGACCGCCGGGAACTCCGACCCCTGGCTCTTGTGGATGGTCACCGCGTAGGCGGGGGTGATCACATCGAGCTCGGAGCGGCCGTAGACGACCGGCCGCCCGTCGTACTCGACGAGGATCTCCCCCTCGTTCTCCAGCACGGACATGACCACGCCGAAGTCGCCGTTGTAGACCTCCTTCTGGTAGTCGTTCTCGGTCTGCATCACCTTGTCGCCCTCGGCGAACGTCAGCCCGAACCGGGTGATCCGGCGCGCGTTCTCCGGCATCAGCCGCTCCTGCAGCAGGACGTTGAGCGCGGTCGCGCCGGCGCCGCCGCGGTTCATCGGGCACAGCACCTGGATGTCGCGCGTCGTGTCGAACCCGAAGCGCCTCGGGATGCGCTCGCACACCAGCTCGACGACCTTCGCGCCGGCGTCCTCGGCCGTCTCCGCCGGGACGAAGTAGAAGTCGGTCTTTTCCCCCTCCTTGGGGCGGTCCAGCTTGGGGGGCATCCCCCGGTTGATCCGGTGCGCGCTCGTGATGATGTCGCTCTCCGCCGCCTGGCGGAACACCTCGGTGAGGCGCACCACCCGCGTCTTCCCGGAGCGGATCAGGTCGCCGAGCACCTGGCCGGGGCCCACCGACGGGAGCTGGTCCGCGTCCCCGACGACCAGCAGCGCGCAGTGCGCCCGCAGCGACCTCAGCAGCGCCTGCATCAGCGGCACGTCGACCATCGACGTCTCGTCGACGACCAGCAGGTCGCAGTCGAGCGGGTGGTCCTGGTCCCGCTTGAACTTCCCCCTCGACGGGTCGAACTCCAGCAGCCGGTGGACGGTCTTCGCCTCCATCCCGGTGGCCTCCGTCATCCGGCGCGCCGCCCGCCCGGTCGGCGCGCACAGCATGATCCGCGTGCGCTTCGCCTGCAGGATCTTCAGGATCGCGTTCACAACGGTGGTCTTGCCGACGCCGGGGCCGCCGGTGATCACCATCGTCTTCGACGACAGCGCCTGGCGCACCGCCTCGCGCTGCGCGTCCTCCAGCGCCATCCCGGAGCGCTCCTCGAACCAGTCGATCGCGACCTTGGCGTTGATCGTCGGCCAGGACGGGCGCCCCTCGCCGAGCGCCGTGATGCGCTCCGCCACCTCGCGCTCCGCCAGGTACAGCCACGTCAGGAACACGCACTCGCGGCGGTGCACCGGCGCCAGCGTGAGCGTCCCCTCGTTGACCTCGTCCTGCATCGCGCGCTCGACCCGCGCCGGGTCCGCGCCGAGCAGCTCCGCCCCGGTGCGGATCGCGGTCTCCACCGGCTGCGCGCAGTGCCCGTCCCCGGTCGCCTCGTTGAGCACGAACGCGACCCCGGCGCGCAGCCGCACCGGGGCGTCGGGCGCGACCCCCATCCGCGACGCGATCTGGTCCGCCGTCCTGAACCCGATCCCGCGGATGTCGCGCGCGAGCCGGTAGGGGTTCTCCGACATCACCTCGATCGCGTCGTTCCCGTAGAGGCGGTGGATCCGCACCGCGCGCGCGGTCGTCACCCCGTGCTCGTGCAGGAACAGCATGATCTCGCGCACCGTCTTCTGCTGCTCCCACGCCTGGGTGATCCAGGCGGCGCGCGACGGCCCGATCCCGGGGATCTCCCGCAGCCGCTCCGGTTCGCGCTCGATCACCTCCAGCGCCGACTCGCCGAACGCCGCCGTCAGCTTCGACGCGTAGACCTTGCCGATCCCGCGGATCAGCCCGGAGGCCAGGTAGCGCTCGATCCCCTCGGCCGACGTCGGCGGCGAGCAGCGCAGGAACTTCGCGCGGAACTGGCGCCCGTGACTCGGGTCGACCGTCCACTCCCCGGACGCCGTGATCCACTCGCCCGCCGACACCGACGCCACGTGCCCGACCACCGGGACCGCGTTGCGGTGACCGCGCAGCCGCGTGCGCAGCACGCAGAACCCGTTCTCCTCGTTGTGGAAGGTGACGCGCTCGACCGTCCCCGAGACCGTGTCCGGGTCCGCCGGCTGCCGCGCCGTCATCGCCCGGTCAGGCCGACAGCGCCTCCCCCAGCGACACCGGGTCGTCCCCGCGGTACAGCGACGCGCCGATCAGCCCGGCGTATTCCTCGCTCACCTCGTGCCCGGCCGCCTGCTTCACCGCCACGATCTGTGTGCCGGACTGGCGGATGCTCTCAAGCAGCCCGCGGATGATCGGGCGCCGCGACTCGTGCACGGAGCCGATCCCCCGCAGCGAGCTGTCCAGCTTCACCAGCAGGTAGCTGATGTCGTGCTCCGACAGCATCCGCAACGGGATCTTGTTGATCTCGGTGTCGCGGATCGCCAGCCGGAACCCGCGCCCCACCAGGCTGTCCATCTCCCGCTTCGCCGACTCCGACAGGCTCGCCTCCCCCTCGAACAGGAACACGCAACGCGCGCCGTCCCTCGGGACCACCCGGTCCAGCATCTCGCCGAAGTTCGGGTCGCCCGCCAGCTTCGCCGACACCGGCACCATGATCTCGATCCCGGCGTCCCTCGGCACCTTCTCGCGCTGCCGGAGGATCTGCGTCATCAGCTGCATCTCCAGGTCGCACAGCAGGTTGAGCCCGTCGGCCGACTGCCACATGCGCCGCGTCTGCACGGCGTCCATCCCCTCCAGGCTCGGCTCGACCTCGAGGCCGAGCACGCTCCCGTCGGCGCGGCTCACCCGCCGGTAGAACGGGTGCAGCACCTCGCGGCGGATCACGTCCTCGACCTCCTTCTTCTGCCACGCGACCGGGGACCCCTGCGTCTCGAACAGCGTCACGCGGTTGCGCCCGGCCTGCTTCGACTCGTAGAGCAGCACGTCCGCGTCGTTGATCATGTCCTTGAAGCTCTTGTACGCCGACCCCTTCGACACCAGGCCGAAGCTCAGCGTCACCGGGATCGGGCGGTCGTTGTGCACCGGCGGCGTGCGCGCCAGGCGCTCCCGAAGCCGGTTGATCACGAACTCCGCCTCGGTCGCCGACACGTCGTTGAGGAACAGCAGGAACTCCTCGCCGCCCCAGCGGGCGCACCAGTCCGAGCCGCGGATCTGCTCCCGCAGCTGGTTCGCCACGTGGATCAGCACCTGGTCCCCGGCCTCGTGACCCAACGTGTCGTTCACCCGCTTGAAATGGTCGATGTCCGCCAGCGACAGCGAGAACATCGACCCCGAGCGGATCGAGCGGTTCCACTCGTAGCGCAGCCGGATCGCCGCCTCCTGCCGGTTCGGCAGCTTCGTCAGGAAGTCCGTGTAGATCGAGGTGGTCCCCTCCCCGCGGTTGAACAGCGCGAGCACGCCGCCGCGGTCGTCGCCGCGGCGGAACGGCACCACCGTCATGATGAAGCGCAGCCCGGTGCCCGCCGGTTTCAGGTTCAGCCCCGCCATCACCTTGTCGGTGGTGCCCGAGACCATGCGCACCGTGTTGCGGAACTCCTCCAGGTTCTCCTCGTCGAACAGGTCCTCGCACGACAGCCGCGCCGAGCGCGCCAGCCCGGCGAGCGTGTGCATCTCCCGGTTCCACGCGCGCACCTCGCCGTCCTCGCCGACGACCATCGCCGGCGCCTGCAGGTCGTCGAGCGCGAGCCGCGGCGCCCTCACGGCGACAGCCACGCGGCCAGCGCGCCCGGCAGGTGGGCGTCCGCCAACAGCGCCGCGAACATCAGGTACAGGTACGTGATCGAGTAGCCGAACAGACGGCGCGCGACCCGGTCCGAATCCTCCCGCCACAGCCGCCAGGCGAGCCACACCAGCCGGGCGTTCACCGCCGGGGCCAAGGCGAGGTAGACCCACCCGCTCATCCCGGTGACGAACGGCAGCAGCGACGCCGCCGCCAGCGCCACCGAGTACAGCAGCACCTGCAGCTCAGTGAACGACCGACCGTGCGTCACCGGCATCATCGGCAGCCCGGCCTTGCGGTAGTCGTCCCCCCGGTAGATCGCCAGCGCCCAGAAGTGCGGCGGCGTCCACAGGAAGATCACCAGCGCCAGCAGCAACGCCTCGTGGCCCACCGACCCGGTGACGGCCGCCCACCCGAGAACGGGCGGCATCGCCCCGGAAAGCCCCCCGATCACGATGTTCTGCGGCGTCGCCGGCTTCAGCAGCACCGTGTAGAGCACCGCGTAACCCACAAACGTCAGCAGCGTCAGCCACATCGTCAGCGGGTTGACCCACGCGAGGAGGATCGCCACCCCGGTCGCGCACACCGCCGACGCGAACGCGAGCGCCTCGGCCGGGTGCACCCGCCCGCGCGGGAGCGGCCGCCCGCGCGTGCGGCCCATCACCGCGTCGCGGAGGCGCTCGAACACGCAGTTGAACGCCGCCGCGGACGACGCCACCAGGAAGATCCCGGCCATCGCGGCGACGCCGGTCGCGACCGACACCCCCGCCGCCGGCTCGGCCAGCAGCATGCCGATCACCGCCGTGAAGGTGACCAGCGCCACCACGCGCGGCTTGCACAGCCGGCACAGGTCCGCCAGCTTCGCGCCCGGCCCGCCCGCCAGGCCCGCGGCGGCGACGGCCGACTCAGGCATCCCGGTCACGCATGAGCACGCGCGCGCCGAGCACGCCGACGTTCACCACCAGCAGCGCCGCGAGCGCGTTGTGCAGCCACGCAAGCGCCAGCGGCAGCTTGTACGCCACCGCGGCGATCCCGACCGACGCCTGGGCCGCGGCGATCGCCAGCAGCCCGGCCGCGGAGCCGCGGCGCGACGACTCGCGCCACAGCGGCGCCGCGAACGCCGCCAGGACCGCCAAGAGCGCCAGCGCGCCGACGCGGTGCGCCCAGTGGACCGTCGCCAGCGCCCCGTGCGTGATCGGCGAGCCGTCCGCCGCTCGCCCCAGGTCGCGAAACGGCGCGAACCCGGAGCCGTCCAGCGGCTCCGGCGCCAGCGACCCGTTGCACAACGGGAAGTCCGGGCAGCTCAGCCCGGCGTAATTCGTGCTCACCCACCCGCCGAGCGCGACCTGCGCCATCACCGCCGCGAACGCGAGCGCCGCCAGCGCCCGCAACCCCTGCGACGGCGGCGCGGCGAACTCCCCGCGGTCGCGCGCGACCAGGAACGCCAGCGTCGCGAGCACCAGCATGCCGCCCAGGAGGTGCGCCGTCACCACCGCCGGCATCAGCCGCTCGGTCACGGTGAGCATCCCGAGGAGCGCCTGGAGCAGCACCAGCAACGCGAGCCCGGTCGACGCCAGCCGGCGCGCGCGGCCGACGCCGGAGCCGGGCCGCCACGCCAGCCACGCCAGCGCCAGGACCAGGACCCCCAGGAGCGCCGCCGCGTAGCGGTGCGACACCTCGATCCACGCCCGCTCCCGGTCCAGCGCCACGCCCGGCACCGCCGCCGCCGCCTCCGCCTCGGTCGGGACGCCGACCAGCGCGCCGAAGCACCCCGGCCAGTCCGGGCACGCAAGACCCGCGTCGCGCAGGCGCACGTACGCGCCCAGCGTGACCACCGCGAACGCCAGCAGCAACGAGCCCGCCGCGACCGCGCGAAAACTCCCCATTCAAATCGTCCGTGACAGCCTCAGCAGCCGCTTGAAATCCTTGGCTATTTTATAGGGGTCCCGCCCTTTTTCATAGCGCATCATCAGGTTCCCGGCCGGGTCGGCGAGGTAGAGATGGTCCTCCGGGTCGCCCGGCCCGGCGGCGCGCACCCACTCGTCGAGCGCGCGGTCCATGCGCAGCACGCGCACGCCGCGCATCACGTCGACCGGGCCGCGCCCGCGCGCGAGCTCGCCGAAGCCGGCGCCGCAGTCGGCGGGCGCGAGCACGGAGGCGGGCGGGTCGGCGTCACCGCGCGCCAGGAACACCCTCAGGGAGCGGCGCCCCGCCTCCGGCCGCGACAGCGACAGGAAGCGCGCCAGGCACAGCTTGCGCCGGCAGTCGTCGCCGGCGCACGCGGCGTCGGACACCTGGACGATCAGCCACTTGCCGGCGAGCTCCTCGGCGCCGATCTCGGTCCCGTCGGCGCCGACCAGGCGCCGCGGGATCGGCGCCGGCCCGACCAGCTCGCCGAAGTTGGTCGACTCCCCCGGCGGGCGCGCGAAGAACAGCGCGGTCGACAGCAGCGGGGCGCCGACCCCGATGAGCAGCACCAGCGCCAGCGGCAGCGGCACCCGCCTCACGCGCGCCGCCTCAGGTTGAGCCCGACGTAGAGCCCGGCGGCGAGCAGCGCGAACGACAGCCACTGCCAGGCGTAGACGACGCTGTTCGCCGCCTTGAAGTCGGGGCGCCCCCCGATCGGCTCCAGGCCGCCCGCCGGGGAGTCGAGCACCAGCACCATCGGCAGCAGCCCGAACCCGAGGGCGTCCGACATCTCCGCGACCTTGACGTTCTGCCACACCGGCCCGGCGACGGTGCGATCCGAGAGCTCGATCGCGTCCGAGGAGTCCGGGACCAGCCGGCCGGTGATCCCGGCCACGCCGGGCGCCGGCGGCGGCACCGCCGGCAGGCGCGAGCGGTCCCCCCCGGCGGGAAGCCAGCCGCGCGCGACCAGGACCGCCGGGGCGCCCGCGCCCTCCAGCCGGAACGGCGACACCACCCAGTAACCGGGAACGCCGCGCAACACCCGGTTGTCCACCAGGAAGTGCGCGCCGGGCGGGTCGAAGCGGCCGCGCGCGCGCACCCGAAGGTAGCGCAGCCCCTCGGCCCCGGCGGAGAAGTCGACCGACGCCAGCTCCGCCGGCGCCAGCCCCGCCGACTCCTCGTAACGCGCCTCCAGCGCGCGCTTGTGCGCCGCGCGCTCAAATTGCCAGCGCGACAGCGAAAGCGTCAGCGCCACAAACACCAGCGTCGCCGCCGTGACCACGGGGCGCGGCCGGAAAGTCCATCGGGGCGGCATCGGCGACAGGGTCATGGGGGTGGCGGCGGCACTCAGTTATCATACGCCGATGCGCACCCGCCGCCCGACAGGCCCGCGATGATCCGGATCCTCGGCGTCCTGCTGATCTGCTTCATCCTGGTCAGCCTGCTCATCGGCATGGTCAACATCGTGCGGGACCGCAGCCGCTCCACCCGGGTGGCGCGCGCGCTCACGTGGCGGGTGGTGCTGTCGATCACGCTGTTTGTGGTGGTGATGCTGGCGATCTTCCACGAGCAGGGGCCGGGCTGATGGGCGCGGCGGGCGGCGGCGCGGCCGGGCGGCGGGCGGCGCCGTACACGTTCCAGGAGATCGTTCTGCGGGTGCAGGAGTTCTGGGCCGGGCGCGGCTGCGTGCTGCTGCAGCCGTACGACTGCGAGATGGGCGCGGGGACGTTCCACACGGCGACGTTCCTGGGGGCGGTCGGCCCGGAGCCGTGGCGCGCGGCGTACGTTCAGCCGTCGCGCCGCCCGCAGGACGGGCGCCGCGGCGAGAACCCGAACCGGCTGCAGCGCTACTACCAGTTCCAGGTGGTGATGAAGCCGTCGCCGGCGGACTACCAGGAGGCGTATTTGGAGTCTCTGGCGGCCCTGGGCGTGGACCTGGCGTCGAGCGACGTGCGCTTCAAGGAGGACGACTGGGAGTCGCCGACGCTCGGCGCCTGGGGCCTCGGTTGGGAGGTCTGGATCAACGGGCTGGAGGTGTCGCAGTTCACGTATTTCCAGGAGGTGGGCGGGCTGCCTTGCCGGCCGGTCACCGGGGAGATCACGTACGGGCTGGAGCGTCTCGCGATGATGGTCCAGGGGCGCGACAGCGTGTACGACCTGGAGTGGGGGGGCGGCGCCAGCTACGGCGACGTCGCGCTGCAGGCGGAGCGGGAGCAGGGGGCCTACAACTTCGACGAGGCGGACGCGGCGATGCTGCGGCGCCACTTCGACGACCACGAGGCGGAGGCGGAGCGCCTCGCCGGGCGGGGCCTGCCGATCCCGGCGTACGAGGCGACGATGCGCTGCTCACACCTGTTCAACCTGCTCGACGCGCGCGGCGCGATCTCGGTGGCCGAGCGCACGGTGCACATCGGGCGCGTGCGCCGGCTGGCGCGGCTGGCGGCGCAGGCGCACCTCGAGGCGCGTGAGCGCCTCGGCTTCCCGGGCCTTGCGACGGCGGATGGCGGGGACTGACACCCTGCTGGTCGAGGTGCTCGTCGAGGAGCTCCCGCCGCTGCTGCTCGACGACGTGTCGGCCCAGTTCGCCCGGCGCCTGCACCGGTCGCTCGGCGCGCGGGGGTTCCTGGCGGACGGCGCGCCGGCGCCGCGCGCGCTTGCGACGCTGCGGCGGCTGGCGTGCGTCGCGGGCGGGGTGCGCGCCCACACCGGGGAGCGCACGGTGTCGGTGCGCGGCCCGGCCGTCGACGCGGCGTTCGGCCCGGACGGCGCGCCGACGCGCGCGGCCGAGGGGTTCGCCCGGTCGCTCGGCTGCGCGGTCGGGGAGCTCGGCCGCGCCACCCACCGCGGGCGCGAGCACCTCGCCGGGACGCGCGCCGAGCCCGGCGAGCGCCTCGGCGACGCGCTCGCCGCAATGGTCGCGGAGGCGCTCGGCGCGATCGAGGCGCCGCGGCTGATGAGGTGGGCGGACCACGAGTTCCGCTTCCTGCGCCCGGTGCGCGGCTCGGTGCTCCTCCACGGGAAGACGGCGCTCGGCGGCGACGTCATGGGGGTCCAAGCCGGCGACACCACCCGGGGACACCGCCAGGCGGCGCCCGGCCCGGTGCGCATCGCCGACGCGGACTCGTACGGGCGGACGATGGACGAGGACGGCCATGTGACCGTCGACGCCGGCGCGCGGCGCCAGGCCATCCGCGCCGGGCTCGCGCGCATCGAGAAGGAGCGGGGGGTGGCGTTCCTCCCCGGCGACGGGGACGGGGACGGCGGCGACGACGCGCCGGAGCTCGCGGCGAACGGCGCGCTGGTCGGCGAGAACGCCGCGATGGTCGAGCGCGCGTTCGTCCTCGCCGGGACGTTCGACCGGCGCCACCGCGCGCTGCCGCGCGAGCTGATCGCCGCCTGCCTGCAGGGGCAACAGAAGTACTTCATGGGACTGGACCCCGCGAGCAAGGAACCCGCCGAGACGTTCGCGTTCGTCTCGGGGATGCCGGACCACCCGGCCATCGTCGCCGGCAACGAGAAGGTCGTCGCCGCGCGGTTCGCCGACGCGGAGTTCTTCTTCCGCCAGGACCTGGGGACGGCGCACGCCGAGCTCGATGCCCGGCTGGAGCGCACCGTGCACCACCACCGGCTCGGCTCGCAAGGGCAACGCAAGGCGCGCATCGCCGCCACCGCGGCGGCGCTCGCCGCCCGGCTCGGCGCGGACCCCCAGACGGTCGGGGAGGCGGGCGCCCACGCGCTGCGCGACCTCGCGTCGGCGACGGTCGGGGAGTTTCCCGAGCTGCAGGGGCGAATCATGCCGCACCTGCTCGGCGACGCCGAACGCGACAGCCCGGCCGGCGCCGCGCTGCGGGGCTATCTCGACCGGGTGCACGCCCCCGGGCAGAAGACGCAACCCAACCGGGAGGCGGCCTGCCTCGCGCTCGCGCACCAGGCCGAGCTGCTCGTCGGGCTCGTCGCCGCCGGGGAGACCCCCAAGGGCGACAGCGACCCGTTCGGTCTGCGCCGCTGCGCGCTCGGGATCATCCGCGTCGCGATCGACGACCGCGCGGCGTTCCCGCTGCGCGGGCTGCTCGCCGACGCGGCCGCGGCGCACGGCCCCGCCGGCGCCGGCACCCTCGACGAGTGCGCGTCGTTTGTGACGGGGCGCGCGCGGAACTTCCCCGGTCTGTTCTCCGTCGGCGGCGCCCACCAGGGGTGGCTCGCCCAGGCGACGCTCGGCTCGACCGACGACACGCTGTGCTGGCTCCCGGAGAAGGCGCGCGCGCTCGCGGCGTTCGCCGCGCGCCCGGAGGCGCGCTCGCTCGTCGAGGCGAACAAGCGGATCGCGAACATCTTCCGCAAGTCGGGGGAGGCGCCCGGGGAGGAGCCGCCCGACCCGGCGCTGTTCGCCGGTGACGAGGAGCGCGCGCTGCACCGGGCGGCGGCCGACGCCGGGCGGGGCCTGGCGGAGCTCGTCGCGCGCGGCGAGTTCGCGCAGGCGCTGGAGCTGCTCGCGGGCCTCGCGCGGCCGCTCGACGACCTCTTCACGAACGTGCTGGTGAACGACCCGGACGCGCGCACCCGGGAGAACCGGTTCCGGCTGCTCGGCGGCGTCCGGCGCATGCTCGCCGGCGTCGCCGACTTCTCCGCGCTGGTCCCGCCGCCGCCGGCGGCGGCTACAGACTCTCGCTGAACAGCCGGGCGAGGTCCGCCTCGGTCAGCGGCACCGGGTTGCTCGCCGCGGTCGGGTCCGCCAGCGCCATCGCCGCCAGCTCGCCGATCCGGTCGTCGCCGACGCCGAGCGCGCCAAGCCCCTCGGGGATGCCCAGGTCGGAGCGCAACCGCATCACGAAGCTGAGGAACCCATCGAAGCTGCCGCCGAGCCCGAGGTAGTCGGCGGCCTCGTCGATCAGCCCCTCGATCGCCGGGCGGTTGAACCGCAACACGGTCGGCATGACCACCGCGTTGGTGGTCCCGTGGTGCGTGTTGTACAGCGCCCCCACCGGGTGCGACAGCGAGTGGATCGCCCCCAACCCCTTCTGGAACGCCACCGCACCCATCGACGCGGCCGACATCATGTGGGCGCGC
Source organism: uncultured Gammaproteobacteria bacterium (assembly GCA_964654265.1). GTDB lineage: Bacteria > Pseudomonadota > Gammaproteobacteria > Tethybacterales > CBDBMS01 > CBDBMS01. The sequence goes on from CAZZIL010000039.1 coordinate 10,598, forward strand.
GCCTCCAGGTCGGATCCGTCCCGGTAGGCGCGCAGCAGGCTCTCCTTCACCAGGCGCATGCCCTCAAGGGCGATCCCCTGCGACATCGGGTGGTAGGACGGCGAGCAGTACGCCTCCAGGCAGTGCGCGAGCGCGTCCATCCCGGTGCCGGCGGTGACCGGCGGCGGCATCCCGACCGTGAGCTCCGGGTCGCACACGACGACGGCCGGCAGCACCTTCGGGTGGAAGATGATCTTCTTGGTGTGCGTCACGCTGTTGGTGAGCACGCCGGCGCGCCCGACCTCGCTGCCGGTGCCGGCCGTCGTCGGCACCGCGACGATCGGGGCGATCGCGCCGGCGTCCGCCGCCTTCCACCTGTCGCCGATGTCCTCGAAGTCCCAGACCGGGGCGGACTGCCCGGCCATGAAGGCGACGAGCTTGCCGAGGTCCAACCCGGAACCGCCGCCGAACGCGACGACGCCGTCGTGCCCGCCCACCCGGTAGGCGGCGATCCCCGCCTCCAGATTGCGCTCGTCCGGGTTCGGGTCCACCCCGGAGAACGCCGCGCGGCCGAGGCCGGCCTCCTCCAGCAGGTCCAGCGCGCGCGCCGTGATCGGCAGGTCGGCAAGCCCGCGGTCGGTCACCAGCAACGGGCGGCGAATGCCGGCCTGCGCGCAGGCGTCCCCCAGCTCGCGGACGCGGCCGGCGCCGAAGCGCACCGACGTCGGATAGGACCAGTCGCCGGTCGGCACGGCCGGATCAGAAACGCTCGAAGCCACGGGCAACCTCCCAGTCGGTGACAACACGGTCGGACTCCTCCTGCTCCCACATCGCCGCGCGATGGTAGTGGTCCACCACCCCGTCGCCGAACGCCGCGCGCAACATCGCCGACTTCCGCATCGCCTCGGCGGCGTCACGCAAGGTGCGCGGGATCTCCCTCAGGCGCCGGCCACGGTAGGCGTCGCCGACGAACGGCGGCCCCAGCTCCATCCCGCTATCGATCCCGTCGAGACCGGCGGCGAGCAGCGCCGCCATCGCCAGGTGCGGGTTCAGGTCCGCGCCGCCCACCCGGCACTCGATGCGCACCGCGGCGGTGCCCTCGCCGCACAGCCGGTAGCCCGCCGTGCGGTTGTCGCGCGACCAGACCGCCTTGGTCGGCGCGAAGGTGTCGGCGACAAAGCGCTTGTACGAGTTGACGCACGGCGCCAGGAACCACGTGATCCCGGTCGCGTGCGCGAGCAGCCCGGCGACGTAGCCGCGCATCAGCGCCGACATGCCGAACTCGGCGCCCGGGTCGTGGAACAGCGACGCGCCTCCGTCGGCCGCGCACAGCGACTGGTGGATGTGGCAGGAGCTGCCGGCGCGGTCGTGGCTCCATTTCGCGAGGAAGGTGAGGGCGCGGCCGTTCTGCCAGGCGATCTCCTTGCAGGCGTTCTTGACGATCGCGTGGCGGTCGGCCATCTCGAGTGCGTCGGCATAGCGGACGTTGATCTCCTCCTGACCGGCCTCGGCCTCCCCCTTCGAGTTCTCGACCGGGATCCCGGCACCCTGCAGGCCGTTGCGGATGGCGCGCATCACGCCCTCCTCCTTGGTGGTCTGGAAGATGTGGTAGTCCTCGTTGTAGCCGCTGATCGGCGACAGGTCGCGGTAGCCGCGGGCGCGCAGCTCCTCGTAGGAGTCGGAGAAGAGGAAGAACTCCAGCTCGGACGCCATCAGCGCGCGCATGCC
>CAZZIL010000040.1:0-1910 GCA_964654265.1 uncultured Gammaproteobacteria bacterium
GGGGCAATAGAGCAGTTAAAAGAGCAAAATCACTAATAGAGGCGTCTGGAACGGCAGTCTGTCGGTCGGAAGTGCCGAACAAAGGGGGTAATAGAGCAGTTAAAAGAGCAGAATCCCTAATAAGGCCGCCCGGGATGGCAGTCTGTCGGTCGGAAGTGCCGAACAAAAGGGGTAATAGAGCAGTTAAAAGAGCAAAATCACTAATAGAGGCGTCTGGTAACGCCAGTTTCCCACCGGAAGCGGCGCAGACCAAGACCAAAGTGCCCCACAGCCGGACACAGGAGGTCTTGGATGCGGATTGCGGCACCTGTGACGCCTGAAGGAGTATGTCGGCGTGGAAGGTGACAGGTCACGGAGATGGTTTTCGTTGCCAGTACGCGCCCTTTCCGTGCCCGGTGGGTCTGATCATCCCCTTGTCCCGAAGAACGCGAAGGTCGGTGCGCAACCGGGAGCTGTTGGGGGACACCCCCAAGGCATCGCGGATTTCCCTGAGTGGCAACCCTTGCGGAGAACGTTCTAGCAGGTCAAGGATCGCCTTGCGCCGACTGATTGGATCCCGGTCGCGCTGATATTGCGAGACCCATCGGAAGCGCACACGGACGTGCCCGTTGATGTCGATGATCTCGGGGGGCGGCAGTCCCGCGGAGACAGTCTCCTTCGTCATCCGTGTCATTCCGGTTCCCCACCGCTCAATGATTCCTCTCCGGAAGAGCGCACCCGCGATCAGGGGGTTCCATGGCCGGGACTCGGGGGTCGCGAGCAGCTTGTCGGGGGTCAGATCGAAGTGGAACGGCCCGGTGGAAGTCACCTCCAGGCGGTCATCGTGGATCGCGATGCCGATGGAGCCGCCATGGGCGGCATAGTCCCGGTGACACAGGGCATTCACCACCGCTTCCCGGACGGCCGTGAACGGGTAACGGGGCGTGTCGGTCCGGACAAAGCGGTCGTTCTCGATCTTGCTCGCCACGGGCACGAAGTCCCGCAGGAACTGCTCGGCGCCCTCAAGGAGGGTGAAGACATTCCCGAGGAACTGTCGGTTGTCGCTCATGTCCGTGAGACTGTTGCCTCGGAAGCGGGCGACACGAAGGCAGCACTGCGGCATCTCAGGCAGGAGGCGGCTTGCCTTTCCGAAGAGGATTGTGGCCGCGCGTAGCAGGACCCCGTCCGAGCACAGCTGCAGTCTGCGCAATGCCTCGTCCGGCTCGATGCTGGCCGTTTCCGGCATCCGTCCCAGGCGGACCGCCTCGGTGACTGTGCGCTGGATCTCATGTACGTCAAGGTCGTCGATCGACCAGTCCGGGGCCGGCCGGTTCTCCCACGTGTCCTTGGGGTACATCTGCTCAAGCATCAGCTGTCGGTACTTCTCATCCGCCATGTTGGTGGTTGTGTTCCCGACGCGAAGCGTGGCGTTGCCCGCGAAGGAGTACGGTTTCCTGTTCCCGGGGTCGACCGTGACCACGATCACCTCACGGCCGTCGCCGAGCGGGACGCGACCAATCGACGGGTAGGCAGACGGCGTGATCCGGCGGAGCGTCCCGGCCACCTCCTCGATTGTCTTCTCGCTCACCTGCTGGCCGACCACGGCGCCCTTGGGCGTGATCCCGAACAGCACGCGGCCGCCACGCTGGTTGAGCATGGCGCACACGGCGCGGGTCGCTTCGCGGAGCCGGCTGGTCGACTGCTTGTACTCCAGCGTCTCCGACTCGCCGTTGGCCACCAGTGCCTTGATGTCTTCGGGGGTCATCGCATCATCTCTAGGCAGTCGCGCCACCAGGCCAGGCCGGGTCCCGGCGCGACCTTGGGTGGCTCCCCGAGTAGGGCTCGAACCTACGACCTAGCGGTTAACAGCCGCGCGCTCTACCAACTGAGCTATCGGGGAACTCCGTGGCGGCAATCGGGGGATTATAGAC
>CAZZIL010000041.1:0-2187 GCA_964654265.1 uncultured Gammaproteobacteria bacterium
ACGGCATCGCTGGGTACCCGTCCGGGTGACGGGTACGTCTCGGATCCCTGCTCGGTTGGGCAGGTCTCGCTGGAGACACGCACCGCATGCAGTGGAGGGCACCGAGTGCCTCCTCGCCAAAGTCTCCGGATCGTGCCAGCACTCGTGCGCGAGCGGCAGGACAGAGTCGCCTGGGATGCTGGCGAGCACGCTCAGCGATCGGACCTCAGCTTCTCGGGATCCGGCTCCTCCTCGATCCACGCGGAGATCAGCCCGGCAAGCGTGCCGATCAGCCCAAGCGAGACGATGACGAGCCACAGATTGACGATCCGCCCGCCCGTGGTGAGCGGGTGGTGGCCGCCAAACCCCTCCTGTTCCGCGCCGAACAGCGTCGCGACCGACCAGAGGAACGCGTCTTCGGCCGTCTGAATTCCCGACTTGGGCTCCGAGCTTTCCATCCCGAGGATCAGGAAGCTGCTGGTCGCCAGCGAGACCACGATCAGCGCGAACACGATCGCCACCACGGTCTGGGCGCGATCCGCGTTGAACAGGACGGCGATCCCCTGCACGCTGCGGATGGTGCTGCGCATCGCCCGCACCAAGAGGATCAGGCGTACCCAGCGGAGCGGGCGAAGCCACTCCACGTCCGGGACCGACGCGAGGATATCCGCCCAGCCCCACCTTGCCCAGCGCCTCTTGTTGGGCGCGTGCCACAGGTTCCACATGGCCTGGCTGATGAAGAGCAGGCAGACGAAATGGTCGAAGAGCTGTGCCAGCTCGGCAAGCTCGTCGTCAAGCAGCCCGGCCTCGCTCATCCCGAACAGGATGACCGTGCTGATCGCGAGCAGCGCGTACATGATCTCCAGCACCACGGTGGCGCCGGTGACCGTGCGCCCGCCGGCGGTGCGCACCCCCTCGGGAGAGGGGACGATGTCCGTGTCGGTCTCAGCCACGCCAGGCGACAAAATCCGCCGCCGACATCACCGGGATGCCGTGCTTCCGCGCGGCGCGCGCCTTGGTGGAGGCGCTGGCCGGATCGGCGGCGACGAGCAGGTCGCACCCCTTTTTCGTGACGCTCCCGACGGGGACCAGACCCCGATAGGTCGCGATCGACTCGAGCTCGCCGCGCTTGACCGGCTGGCCGCCGACGAGCGCCTCGCCGGTGAAGCACACGCGCATGCCGGGGCGGAGCGCCACGTCCGTGTCTGCCACGTTCGCGTCCGGGAGGGCCGGCACGTCCAGGCCCAGCTGTCCCGCGATCTTGGCGATCACGTCGCGCTCGGCCGGCCAGACCCGGCCGTCGCGCATCGCGGCCTGGACGATGCAGTCCAGGTACGACCGGTGGGCCTCCGCCTGCTGTGCGGCGGACAGGCCGAGGTCGGCGGCGAGCCGCGCGAGTCCCTCGCGCTCCAGATGGTCGATCACGGCGTCGTCGAGCGCCCAGTCGAGCGCGTCCAGGTAGGCGCACGCGGCCTCGTCGCAGCGGGGGTAGTTCGCCCTTGAGACGACCCGGCACATCGGGCTGGTGTCCGCGTCGGCGAGTCCCCGGCGCATGGTGTGCTGGCGCGCGGGGTGGGAGACCTCCCCGACCTGCGCCGACTCGGCCCCGGGCGCCTCCCGGTCGCGCAACAGGCGGCGGGCCAGCTCCGCCGTCGCGCGCGCATCGGCGAGCGCGCGGTGCTGATGCCCGAGTTCGATGCCGTTCTCCCGGCAGGCGTGGGCAAGCTTGAGCCGGGTCATGCGAAGGGTGCACAGCCCGGCCCCCGGGTCCAGGCGCACCCCGTGGCGGCCGAACTCGCCCTGGAGCATGCGGCTGTCGAACGCCAGGTTGTGCGCGACCAGCACCTTGCCCCGTATCCTCCGGGCGACGGCCGCGACGATGTCGGCGAACACCGGCGCGAGCCCGACCATGGAGGCGGTGATGCCGTGCACCCCGACCGGCCCGGTGTCGCGCTCCGGATTGACGAGCGTGTCGTACTCGTCGACGGTCTCCCAGGTGCCGGGCGCCAGCGACACCGCCGCGATCTCGATGATCCGGTCGGCGTTGCCGAAACCGGTGGTCTCGGTGTCGATGACGACCGCGGCCGGCAGTGCCGGGCCGCCGTCGCTTCCTGGGCCGTCCATGGCTGGCTGTGTCTCCCCCTGGGCGCGCGGGCGTGTCGCCCGGACCCGCGCGCATTGTAGCAGACGGGCCTGTCGGACCCCGCG
>CAZZIL010000042.1:0-2476 GCA_964654265.1 uncultured Gammaproteobacteria bacterium
GTCGAGCGCCAGGCGACGGACCGCGCGCACCGCATCGGGCAGACTCGGCGCGTGCAGGTGCACCTGCTGGTGACAGAGAACACGCTGGAGGAGAAAATCGACGCGATGCTGGAGGGCAAGAAGGAGCTCGCGGAGCTGACCGTCCGTTCCGGCGACAAGTGGCTGGCTGACATGACCAACCGCCAGCTGCGCGAGCTCGTCGAGCTGACGCTGCCGCTGGCGTGACGATGCCCCCCCGGATCACGGAACACGCCTGCCGAACCGGGAGAGGCGACGCGCGGCAGTGACGGCGTCAGGGAACGCGATGCGCGCGACGTGGCGCGCCGGTGACGAGAAGGCGGGATCCGGCAGTCCCGCCATCCGGTCCCGCCGCGCGAAGACGCGGCCGTGCTTTGCCGGGTGGGTTGCCGCCCGGCAGGTCGGCGCAACGGCGCCACCCGCGGTGGCGCACGACCGATGAGCCGCCCGGCGGCGGAAGACACGTCCGCGATGCCCGGTGCGCCCGAGGTGCGCATCAGGATGAGGCCGGGGACCATTCGCGCGACCGTGTCGGTACCGGGCGAGGACGACACGTTCCAGGTCGTGATCTCCGTGAGGACGTGCGGCAACCTGCTCCGGCGCGCGGCCAACGAGGTGCTCATCAAGACGCAGAGCTGGCAGTCGCCGCTCGATTCCGGGCGCCCCCTGGACATCATCGCGTTCGCGCGCGCCGTGGCGAGCAGGGCGCGGCTGAGCCCCCTGGGCCGGAGCCAGATGCGCGCGACCTGCTCGTGCCCGGCCGGGTCGGATGGGTGCGAGCATGCGTCGGCCGCGATCGCGAAGGCGGTGGGGGAGTTTCCGAGGGGTGACGTGCGCACACTCCTGCTGTTTGGGTTGGACCTGAGGCAGTGGGTGCGCAACCCGGACGTGGTGGAGGCGGGCGTGGAGCCCCGGCGCCTCACAGTGTGCTGGAAGAAGGAGTGGGAGACGGAGAAGCCCGTCCCCCTGGACGGGATGCCGGACCTCTCGGCCATTCCCCACCTGCTGGAGGACACACTCCGGCGGTTGCGGCCTTCGCCGCCCGTGGAGGGAATCGTGGAGCTCCTGCGCGACGGGATGGTCGCCGCGGCGGGAAAGACCGGGGACACCAGGGCGGGGGACGATCCCCTCATCCCGGCCGAATCCTTGGACCAGTTGCGACTTGTCCTGGACCCGGATTGTGACATCCTGGCGATGACCGAGGACGGCGAGTTGGGATGGGAGGAGGCGGCCTACTGGGACGGCTTCATGGACCGACGGTGGCACGGGAGCGACTGGGAGGCGGTGCAGCTGGTGGACAGCCTTCGCGCGGTCACGCCGGAGGACCGGGCACTGCTCGGCGAGGTCGGGCGCTACTGGGCGATGCTCTTCCGTTACGTGGAGAGGCTCGCCGGGCAGTGCGCGATGGTCCCTGAGTTGTTGCGCGGGAGGCGCATGGACACACACCTGGTCATCTGGCGTCCCGCGACCATGCTCAACGAGCCGTTGCGTGCCCTCCAAGAGCGGTTCGTCCGGGCGTGCCCACAAGGGCTGGTGCAGTCGGTGGGCATCAGCCACCATGCCCGGTTGATGTGCGCGAGCCAGGAGACCCAGGTGCGCCACGCCATCGACCTGCTGTTCCGGGGCATGCTGGCGGGAGATCACGGCTCCCGCGAGGGCGGGACGAGACCGCCCCCGGGGGCGGACGCCTTGGCGGAGATCCTTTTCGAGGGGCGGCCGTTCGACAGCGGCTTGGATGCCGAGCTGGTGGCGGACGACATCCACTCGTGGCTGCGGCGACTGGCGATTCCGGAGCGCCACCCCAAGATGGGGATGCGCATCGCGCCGGACATCGAGAACCCGGAGAAGATCCGGGTCGACCTGGACTTCCTTGACGAGGACGGGAAGCCGGCGCCGCTCGGCGAGATCCTCGACCGCCAGCCGACGACCTGGCTTCTCATGGCGCTGGGCGCCGTCGGGACCGCCGTCGGCCACGACTTGCCGGCGACCGTCGGGTACCGCGAGCAGCTCAACCTCTCGCTCCCGCTGTCGCGTTACCAAGAGGTGGTGCCGAAGGTGATCGAGGCCGGCCAAAGGTTCGAGGCAAGGATGGACGTCGCGGAGCAGCTGCGGTCGCCGCACAGGCCGCGCCTGTGCCACCGGATATCGATAGGCGGGGCGTCGGCCACCGGGATCTTCGACCTGACCTCGCTGGCGGAGTTCGACTGGGTGGTCGCTGTCGGCGATGCCGTCTTCCCGGTCGACGAGTTCGAGCGGATGGTGGAGGCGGCGAGGGCGAGTCTCCCCAAGCGGCCGCGGTGGAGCTACGAAAAACGCACGGACGTCGTGCACGTGGGCGGGCAGTACGTGCGCCTCGACACCGGTTATCTCTCCGAAGAGATCGACAGGCACGAGTTCGAACCGGAGGAGCTCTCCCACTTCGATGTGTTGCGGGCGGCCCTGTCGCGCGAGCACGACG
>CAZZIL010000043.1:0-2508 GCA_964654265.1 uncultured Gammaproteobacteria bacterium
CTGGGAACGTTGCACAAGGTTGCGGATCGGCCGCATCGAGACAGACGAAGCGGTCCGGGAAGCCCTGGCGAAACCGGCGAAAGACTCGGGGATGCCCATTGACGCGGACGCACTGGAGACGCTGGTGGAGGAGAGCCTTCGGTATCCCTTCTTCGTGCAGAAGCTCGGCTTCGAGTCTTGGAACGCGGCCCACGCCCGGGGCGGGACCCGACGGATCACCCTGAAGGATGCGCAGGAGGGGGTTGCCATCGTGGAGGACAGTCTGCAGGGGTTCCACGATGAGCGCAGGGTCGAGATCGGGACCCAGAATGTCCTGGCCGAGGCGGAGGCCGTGTCGAGGCTGGTCATCGACCGGGGACGGGATCCCCGGCTGACCGCATCGGAGCTGATGGCCGCGGTGGAGGCCGCCGCGACCCCCAACGGCCGAAACCCAAGCGAGTCCGTGAGGACCCTGACCCGCCTGGGATTGGTTTGGAAAACCCCCCGGCTGGACTGGGAGCAGGGGATCCCGTCGCCCTGTGCGTTCCTCGTGGAGTGGGAGGGATCGCCTGCCGAGTGACGGGCGGCGCAGCGGCGTGCCGGCGGGGGGAAGCGGGCGGCCTCCCATCGTTGCGGTGCGGCCCGGCTTCGGGTCGTGCGCGGCCCACGCCCTGCGCGGCTCCCGACAGGTCGCGCCGGGGGTGCGCGCAACGGGATCACCCCACGAAGGGAAGACCGTGGGACCTCCGCGCCGACCGTCGTCGCGATGTGAGCAAGCAGGGCGCATCGGCAGTTGGGGGGCACTGGCGCCCGGCGGCTGGCCGGGTGCCGGGGAGACGACGGCGGCGCCCAGGCGCATCAGCGCGTTTGCGGGTCAGCCCAGGGGCCGGGGCAAGAGGCACCCGGATTGGGCGACCGAGGCGTCTCACGAGATCCGGGAGCCGGTGGGCGATCAGCGACAGGGCGACCGGGAGCGTGGACAAGGTCTCGCCTGGGACACGCGCGCAGGCACACGGTCGGTCGCGCGGACGAGGCGTCTTGGCAGTCGGGTGGCGCTGGCGCGCCAGGCGGTCGCCCGGCGTCCGGGGGCTGGCGGCAGGGGATCAGGCAGAGGCTGAGCAGGGGGGGCGGGACACTCACGCCAGCGGATCGTCGGGGCGTGCAGTGTTTCGTGTTTCCGGGGAGGGCACGCCAGCGCGAAGGAGCGCACTTGGGAGACCAACCGACACTCGACCGGGCCGGGCGGCGCCGGCCGCCGACGAAGCCGTTCATGGTGGGGGCGGCCCGGCCCGCGGGTCCCACCGAGACGCGCGCGGGATGCCGGCCGACCGACGCGCGTCCGGGCGAACCTCCCGACAGCCTGCCCAGGTGCCGGGCGTGCCACCGCCGCAAAGTCTTCCAAGGATCCGGCCCTTCGACCCCAACCAGAGGGGTTTCAGCCGGGGTGCGGCATCGGCCGGGGCCGGCTCGCCAACGCTGGCGCAAGGGGCGCCAGTCCCGGCCGGACCCCGCCATCCCCCGGCTGCGTCAGCAGCCGGCCCGGACCTGGCAGTCCTCCCGGCCGCGGTGGCATCCGTCCCAGTGAGCGCCGACGAAGCCGTGCGGCCCGACCGCGAAGAGGGCCGGGCATCGCGCCCGGTGGCGTGATGCGCCGACGCAACAGAGTGTCCCCGGTGAGTCGACACCGGGTGGCGCACCGCGGTCGGTCACTGGAAGGAAGACGCCATGACCAGCGGGGAGCGCCGCGGCGCCATCGTTCGCTTGACGGGCCACGGTCCGCGTTGCGAGGGAGCCTTGCGCCGCGGCTGTCGTCGGGGATGCGCGCACCGCCACGACCAACTTGCCCCACGACCAGCCAGTCGGCCTCATCATCGTTGACAACGACACGAGGCTTGCCGGACACTTGGGTCGGAGCAGGTCCCCGGGATCAGGCGGGGGCGACACCAGCGCCGCGATCCTCGCAAGGGGGACGTCCTCGCCGGCCTCGCTGTCGCGGAGGACGATGCCGGACGCCGACCACCGGGGTCGGCGCCGCGAGGCTGTCGTCTTCCCGGTCCCCCGGGGAGCCAGGAGTTGGCGGGACTCCTGCCCGGAAGCTCGCACGGGCGGATCCCCGGGGCGGACCTCGCCAGTCCGACTCCGCCCGCTGTCGGTTGCCGCCGGCGCGCCAACGGGGAGGGACTGTCCCGGCCTGTGCGATGGCCTTCGGTCGCGGCGGGATGCCGGGAGGGAGCGCGCGCTGCCGGGTCGGTGAGTGGTGGCGCCGACGCCATCGGCCGTCACCGACCGGGCGCATTGCCGTCCCAGGCCCAAGGCGGGGCGGGAAGGGCCACACCGCACCCGCCGGAACGGCGTGACCACCCACACGCCCGACACAGGCCGGGTGCCCCGCCGACTCGCGCCGCGCGGGGAGAGCACACTCCCAAGCGCATGCCCCCGGCATCCCGGCCGCACCCGGCCGCGTCTCGCCGGGACCCCGGCACGGGCAAGGCCGCCAATCCCCATCGGCGCGCCCCCGCGCCCGGCCCG
>CAZZIL010000044.1:0-7919 GCA_964654265.1 uncultured Gammaproteobacteria bacterium
GGGTTGTATGCAGGCTACCTGACAAGCGGCGGGTTCGGCCACACGGTCGGCAAGCCGATCGGCTACGGCTACGTGCGGTCCGAGGACGGGGTGGACGACGACCACCTGAGGGGCGGCTCCTACGAGCTCGTGGTCGCCCAGGAGAGGGTTCCGGCGGATCTCCACTTCGGTCCCCTTCACGACCCGGCAGGGGAGCGGATTCGCGGCTGATCCACGCGGGGCGACGGGCCCGGTGCCCTGCCCGGGGCGGTTGCGCGGCATTCGCCGGGCGGTCGTTGCCGGGGCCCGGAGACCGGGCCGGGAGATCGCGCGGGATCGTTCGCCGAGGGCCGGGCCCCGCCCTCGGATCCGGGGCTTTCGGGGGCGCCTTGTTTGCCTTGTGCCGGCGGCTGTCGGCGTGAAAGTAGAATAGCGCCACAGGCAATGGGAAGTGCACACCTAGAGCTTGCCATCGGGACGGTTAGGGAGGCCGGGAAGCTCATCCGCGATGGCGCGCAGAACATGGGGTCGGTGCGGTCCTCCAGGAAGAAGGGGAGCTGGGTGACGAGCGTCGACCGCGAGTCGGAGCGGTTGATTCGCGACCTGCTGGCGGACCGCTACCCGGACCACGGGTTCCTCGGCGAGGAGAGCGGGCTTGACGGGGACCCCACGCGGTGCTGGGTGGTCGACCCGCTCGACGGCACCACCAACTTCGTGCACGGCTTTCCCGACTACTGCATCTCGCTTGCGTTCGTGGTCGACGGGCGGAGCGTGGTGGGGGTTGTGTACGATGTCAACCGTGACGACCTGTACACGTCGGAGCGCGGCCAGGGGCTGTTCGTCAACGGCCGCCGGCGCAAGGCGCAGCGCACCGAGCTGCTGTCGGAGGCGCTGGTCGTCTCGGTCGGCGGGCTTGGCCCCGAGGGCTGGATGCGCGACCTGGTCGCGTCGGTCTCGCGGAGATCCCAGGGGGTCCGCCGCTCCGGGAGCTCCGCGCTCGACCTGGCGATGGTCGCCGCCGGGAACTTCGACGGGTTCTTCGGCCACGGCATGCGGTACTGGGACTATGCCGCCGGGTCGCTCATGCTGCAGGAGACCGGCGCGGTGATCGCGCCGCTCCCCGGCGAGAGCTTCTCGTTCGGCGAGACCACCGGGTTCCTGGTGGGGGGTCCCGCCCCGCTGGCGTTCGAGCTGCGCAAGCAGGCGCAACGGGCGCGGGACGGGGGCTGACCGCATGCACACCCCGGCGATGAGGCAGTACCTTGAGATCAAGGACCGCTACCCGGAGATGCTGCTGTTCTTCCGCATGGGGGACTTCTACGAGCTGTTCTTCGACGACGCGGTGCGGGCGTCCGAGCTGCTCGGGATCACGCTGACCCAGCGGGGGCTGTCGGACTCGAAGCCGATCAGGATGGCGGGGGTCCCGCACCACTCGGTCGACGACTACCTTTCCCGGCTGGTGAAGATGGGCGAGTCGGTCGCGATCTGCGAGCAGCTGGGCGACCCGGACGGCAAGGGCCCGATCCAGCGCGAGGTCACCCGCGTCGTCACGCCGGGCACCCTGACGGACAGCGGCCTCATCGGCGACAAGCGGTCGTGCGTCGCGATGGCGCTGGTGGTGCGCGCGGACCGGGCGGGATACGCCTGGATGGAGCTCTCGGAGGGGGCGTTCCGCGTCGGCGAGGTCGCCGCCGGTCGGCTCGCGGACTGCCTGGCGCGCGTCGACCCGGCCGAGATCGTCGTGGTCGAGTCGGCGCGGCTGCCGCCCGGCGCCAGCGGCAAGGTGACGTTCCTCCCGGACTGGCGGACCGACCCGGACCTCGCCGAGCGCACGCTGCGCGAGCACTTCGGCGTCGCCAACCTTCTCGGCCTGGGCCTTGACGGCATGCGCCTGGGGGTGCTCGCGGCCCACATGCTTCTGGTCTACGTGCGCAACACCCAGAAGGACAGCCTGCGGCACATCCGCGCCATGCGCGTCGAGAAGGACGGGGACTTCGTCAAGATGGACGCGACTGCGCGCGCCAGCCTGGAGCTGACGCGCACCGTGCGCGGGCAGGCATCGCCGACCCTGTTCTCGGTGATGGACTCCTGCGAGACCCCGATGGGGAGCCGGCTTCTGGCGCACGACCTGCACAACCCGCCACGCGACCGGCGGATGGCGAACGCGCGCCTGGACCGGGTGGGGGCGCTGTGCGCCGGCAACCCGCGCGAGGTTGCCGCGGCGCTTCGCGGGACGGGGGACCTTCAGCGCATCGTGACGCGGATATCGCTGCGCACGGCGCGCCCGCGCGACCTGGTGAGCCTGTCCCAGACGCTGCGGCGGCTGCCGGGGCTCGCGGCGCTGTTGCGGGACACCGGGGACGAGGCGTGCGGGGCGCTCGCGGACGGGGTCACGCCGCCGCCGGACCTGGTGGAGCTGCTGCAGGGGGCCATCGCGGACAACGCGCCCAACAACCTTCGCGATGGGGGGGTGATCGCCGACGGGCACGACCCGCGCATCGACGAGCTCCGCGAGCTGGTGCGCAACTCCGACGGCAAGCGCGAGGAGATGCAGAAGCGGGAGCGGGAGCGCACCGGGATCGACCGCCTGAGGATCGGCTACAACAAGGTGTTCGGCTACTTCATCGAGGTGTCGCGCCAGCGCTCGGACCAGGTGCCCGACGACTATCGCCGGCGCCAGACCCTGCTGCACACCGAGCGCTACATCACCGACGAGCTGAAGGCGTTCGAGACCAGGGTGCTGGACGCCTCGGCCAACCTGGCGATCTTGGAGCACGAGGCCTTCAACGCGTTGCTCGACCGTCTCGCCGCGGTCACCGGAACGCTGCAGGACCTGGCCGGGATGGTGGCGGAGGCGGACCTGTGCGCCGCGCTCGCGTGCCTGGCGGCCGAGCACCGGTGGACGCGCCCGGTGTTCGAGGACCGCCCGGAGCTTAGGATCCGCAACGGCCGCCACCCGGTGGTGGAGACGCAGGTCGACCATTTCGAGGCGAACGACGTCGCCCTTGGCGACGGCCGGCGGCTGCTGCTGCTGACCGGCCCGAACATGGGGGGCAAGTCGACCTACATGCGGCAGGTCGCGCTGATCGCGCTGATGGCCCATGTCGGCAGCTTCGTGCCGGCCGACGAGGCCGTGATCGGCGGGATCGACGCGATCTACACCCGGATCGGATCCCTGGACGACTTGGGGGGCGGGCTGTCGACCTTCATGGTCGAGATGACCGAGACGGCGAACATCGTCAACAACGCCACGGGCCGCAGCCTGGTGATCCTGGACGAGATCGGGCGCGGCACGTCGACCTACGACGGCCTCGCGGTCGCGTGGGCGGTGGTCGAGAGCCTTGTCGGCAACGAGCAGCCGCTGACGCTGTTCGCCACGCACTACTTTGAGCTGACCGAGGTGGTGGAGAGGCTGGCCGGGGCCGAGAACATCCATGTCGAGGCGAAGGAGGTCGACGACCGCGTGGTCTTCATGCACAAGATCCGGCCCGGCCCGGCCAACAAGAGCTACGGGATCCAGGTGGCGGCGCTTGCCGGGCTGCCCCGCGACGTGCTGAGGCAGGCGAAGAGGCGCCTGGGAGAGCTTCAGGAACACCCGGGCGCGCAGGGGAGACACCCCGGCCAAGGGAGCCTGTTTGTCGATGGCGGCCCCGAAAGGGAGGCCGACCCGGAGATCGAGAGGGACCTGGCGGTCCTCGACAGGCTGGAGCGGGAGCTCGCGCTGGTCGATGCCGATGCCACCACTCCCCTGGAGGCGCTGCGGAAGCTCTACACCCTGCGCGACATCGTCAGCCGTCCCCCCGGGGACCGGGAGGGGGAGGGGTGACGGACCTCATCGCAAGGATCGGGGAGGCCCGCATCGGTGACGCCGCCCGGCGGGGAGAGCTCGCGGACCTGCCCGGCCAGGGGAGGCTCATGGGCTGGGAGTACGGCGACCGGGCGGACGGCCACGACCAGATCATCGGCCGCATCCTGAGGAATGCCGGGTTTGTCCCCGAGGAGGTACTGGTCGAGCGGGAGCTGGTCGCGCTTGAGGCGGCCGGGCGCTTGGACGAGCGGCGGCGGAGAAGGCTCAGGTTGCTGCGGCTCAAGCAGGCGCTGTGCAGGATGAGGCGGGGACGCTGACGCCGTCCCCCCGGGGCGGGCTCAGATCCCGGTGCGGTCGAGCGCGGCCAAGAAGCGTTTCGGCGGCTTGTAGCCGATGAGGCGGAGCAGGGGCCCGCCCTCGCGGTCGACAAAGACCAGGCCCGGCGGGCCGATCAGGTCGTAGCGTCTCAGCAGCGTCGCGTGCGGCGGGTCCATCTCCGTGACGTTGATCTTGACCAGGGCGAACTCGCCCAGCCTGTCGGCGACCCGGCCGTCCGAGAAGGTGAGGCGCTCAAGCTCGTCGCAGGCGACGCACCACTCGGCGGTGAAGTAGAGCATCGCGCGGGACTGCTCGATGCCGCCCAGGACCTGCGCCAACCCGGCCTCGTCGTCCGTTTCCCGGAACACAAGCGTGTGCGTGGCGGCGTGGGCGCCGTCCTCCTCCCACAGGTGCGACAGGGGATCGAACAGGTCCTTCCCGCCGGTGGCGCCGCCGACGAGCAGGACCGCGCCAAGGACGGCGGGAATCCCCGCCGCCGCCATTCCCGGCCGGACCGATTTCCCGGCAAGGGTCCACATGGTCCAGCACAGGTGCAGTCCCGCGACGGCCAAGATGATGCCCTGGACCGCCATGTGGCCCGGCACCGACATCAGCGGCGAGACGATCCACGCGGCCATGACCAGCATCAGGTAGCCGAGCATGTGTTTCGCGAGCATCGTGTGCGCGCCCAGCCGGGGGACCAACGCGCCGGCGGAGAACCCCGCGACCACGAGCAGGACGCTCATCCCGATCCCCATCGCGAACAGCGCGGAGCCCCCAAGCACGGCATCGCCCGTCTTGGCGATGTAGAGCAGCGCGCCCGCCAAGGGGGGCGCGGCGCATGCCGACGTGATGAACGTCGAGAACATGCCCATGGTGGCGGCCCCGAGGACGGAGATGCGCCGCTCGTTGCCCCTTTTTCCCCCGCCCCGCAGCATCGGCATGGGGATCCGCACCAGGTCGAACAGCGAGGCGGCAAGCAGCATGAACGCGAGTCCGTAGACCGTCAGCGCGATCGGATGCTGAAGTTGCAGGGCGAACAGGGAACCGCCGAGCCCGGCGACGACCCCGAGGAGGGTGTAGGTGGTCGACAGCCCCCCGACGTAGGCGGCGGTCAGCACCGCCGTGCGTCCCTTGCCGCCGCCGCCCTGGGCAATGATCCCGGACAGCAGCGGAATGACAGGCAACACGCACGGGGTGAATGACAGCAACACCCCGAACACGAAGAAGGCGGCGACCACCCAGGCCAGGTTCCCCTCGCCGAGAACCCGGTCGACGAAGTTCTCGGGATCGTCAAGGAAGCCCGAGCTTCCCCACTCGGCGGGACCGGGACCCCCGCCGCCGCCGGAGGCCGCGGCGTAAGCCAGCGTCACCTCGTGGGTCGCCGGGGGATAGCACACCCCGACGACCTCGTTGCACCCTTGGGAGACCGCGCGAAGCACCACCGGCCCGTCGTCATCCTTGGCCACGGGGACCGTCATCTCGACCTGGTCGCGGTAGATCTCCATGTCGCCGAAGAACGGGTCCGCGTGGATCTCCCCCGCCGGGAAGCCGACCGCCTCCGCTGGCGTCTCCTTCCCATCGACCGCGAACACGAACCGCTCGCGGTACATGTAGTAGCCGTCGGCGATGTCGTAGCGGATGGCGATCTGCCCGCCGCCGGCGTCCGCGGAGAACGCGAACGCGGCGTCCGGCTCCAGCAGCTCGACGTCGCCCTCGAGGGCCGCCGCGCCCCCGTGCAGGGCGGCGGCGGCCGCCACGGCCAGCGCGACCAGGGTGCGGGCTGTCCTCATCCCGGACTCCCGGCGGAGCCGCATGTCTCCCGGACAAACCCGAGGTAGGCGGGCAGTCCCGCGCTGATCGGGGTCGCGATGATCTCGGGCACCTCGTCCGGGTGGAGCCCGGTGATGATGTCCCGCACCTCGCCGAGCCGGTCCTGGACCGTCTTGACCAGGAGGGGCACCTCCTCGGCGTTGACGACCTCGCCCTCCCAGCGGTACACGGAGCGGCACGGCCCGAGGATGTTGACGCACGCGGCCGCGTTGGCGGCGACAAGCCCCTGCGCGATCGCGTCTGCGACGCCCCTGTCGGGTGCGTTGCACAGAACCAGGAGAACGGTTTGCCCTGCTTGGCCCATGCGGGTATTTTCCCACAGTCGGGGCCGCAAGGGAAGCCTTTCCGCGCCCTTCGGGATTCCGCGGATCGGGCGCCCGTCCCGTCCCGGCGAAGGCGGGCCGGGTGTTAGAATTTTCGCGTGGACAAGGGGAAAGACCGCGGGCGGGGAGAGGGCGCAGGCATGGCGGCGCCATGCCGGGGCGCCGATGCCCGGGGGCGGGGCGTTTCGCCGCATATGCCGCAAGCCTGCCCGCCGGCGCCTGCCGGCCGGGGACCCACGGACGGGAGACCACGTTGCTTGCTTGGTTGAGGGGATACTTCGACTGGGTCGACCTGGTGGACTCCCGCACCCTGCGGGCGGACCTGCAGGCCGGGTTCACCAACGCGGTGATCGTGCTCCCGCAAGGGATCGCGTACGCGCTGATCGCGGGGTTGCCTCCCCAGTTCGGCCTGTACGCCGCGATCGTGCCGGCGATCGTCGCCGCCTTGCTTGGCTCCTCTTGGCACCTGATCTCGGGCCCGACCGCCGCGCTGTCGATCGTGGTCTACTCGGTCGTCAGTCAGCATGCGCTTCCCGGGACGGACGCCTACATCCAGGCCGCCCTGGTGCTGACCCTGCTGGTCGGGCTGTTCCAGCTGGCACTGACCCTGGGAAACCTGGGGGTCTTGGTCAATTTCGTGTCGCACACGGTGGTGATCGGGTTCACCGCCGGGGCGGGCACCTACATCTTTTTCGTGCAGATGCGGCACGTGCTTGGGGTCGACATCCCCTCCGACCTCTCGTTCCCCGGGACGCTCTTGGCCTTGCTGGACTCCCTGGGCTCAGTCCGGCCCAGGACAATGCTGGTCGCCGCGGCCACCTTGGCGACCTGCCTGCTGTTGCAGCGGTTCTACCCGCGCTCGCCCCACATGGCGGTTGGGTTGGTGGTGGGGGCCGTCGTCGCGGCACTGTTGGGAGGGGAAGGGGAGGCCATCCGAATGGTCGGGGAAGTCCCCCGGTCGTTGCCGCCGCTGTCCTTCCCGGTCATTGATCTCGACACTGGCGTGTCGATGTTGCCCGGGGCGGTCGCCGTGGGCCTGCTCGGCCTTGTCGAGGCAGTGTCGATCGGCCGCGCCATCGCGGTGCGCTCCGGGCAGATGATCCACGGCAACCGGGAGTTCTTCGGGCAGGGGGTCTCCAACGTGGTCGGGGCCTTCTTCTCCTGCTACGCCTCGTCAGGCTCGTTCACACGCAGCGGCGTCAACTACGACAGCGGCGCCAAGACCCCGCTGGCGGGGGTGTCCGCCGGGATCTCGCTCGCCGTCATCGTGCTGGCCTTTGCGCCGGTCGCGGCGCACCTGCCGCTTGCGGCGATGGGGGCCGTCGTGCTGCTGGTCGCCTGGCGGCTGATCCTTTGGGACCAAATCCGCGTGATCTACCGCGTCGGCGGGGGGGAGATCGCCGTTCTGGCCGCCACGTTTCTCTCGGTCCTCGTCTTTCCCTTGGAGATGGCGGTGTACATCGGGGTCGCGGTCTCCTTGGCGGTCTACCTGCGGCGGACCTCCCGGCCCCGAATGGCCCGGATCGATGCCGGGGCGGACCCGGCGGGAAGGGTGGCGGTTGTGCGCCTGGACGGGTCCCTTTTCTTCGGCGCGGTGGTGAGCGTCGCCGGCCAGCTTCGGGAAATCAGGGAGCCCATCCTGGTGCTCGCCGGCAGGG
>CAZZIL010000045.1:0-2684 GCA_964654265.1 uncultured Gammaproteobacteria bacterium
ATCCTCAACCACCTCCACTTCCTCGCGGGAGAGTCTGGCGAAGGCGAGGCACATGGCGACTTCCTCCCAGGAGTCGAGGGGGCCGTGTTCCTCGCCAGTGGCGAGCTCGACGACGGTGTAGTGCGGCGGATGGACGGGCATGCCCTTGTGCTCGCCCGAGGAGTGATACGATCGGCGCGCGCAGCTCGCGCATCTCACCCCTGCGTCCGCCTGGGCGCCGCAGTCCACACAATGCCCCCGGGCGCGCCTGCGGTGATAGCGCGCCCTGCTCGCTGCGTTCTTTCGCGGACGGCGTCTTGCATCCCTCGCGGCGCACGAGGCGCACGTAGAAGCCTTGTCGATGACTTCCGCCCCGCATCTGCCGCAATGCCCCCCCGCACGCCTTTCGGCGTAGAGCTCCCGTTCCGCCGCCCGGCGTTCCTCGCGGCACGTCTCGCAGACGGTGCTGCCTTGAACCGGAGGGCGCGCCCCGCAATTCGCACAGAGGCCTGCCTCTCGTCGTTCTCGCCTGCGTCTCCTGTTCCTCTCGCGCGCCATCCGGCGGCGGCTCTCGGGATCGCGCCCGCCATAAGCCGCCCCCTCCCGCCTGGCCCTCTCGTATCGGGCGCGTTCGGCGGCCCGGCTTCTTTCAAGGCAGGCCCCGCAGAGACTTCGCCCGGTCGCAGGGCGGTCCTTTCCGCATTTGATGCACAGACCCATGGCGCGGCGTTCCTCCACCCGCCGCCTGTGGCGTTCGCGCTCGTACTTGCGCCTGGCTTCCGGATCCCTGTGGGGCATCCCGTTTCCCTCCCTGGAGTGGATGGAATCCGTGCGACCGGCGCCTGGCCGGCGAGACGTCTCGCGGCAGGCCTTACCGGCACAGCATCTTGCCCCACACGAGGTGTTCGCCCCAGAGTTGCAGGCCGCTGCCGGGGACCTTGAGCCCCGTGCAGACGATGAGTTCATCGCGCGCGGGGCGCATCTCGCGGACGGCACGGCGGGAAGCGGTCACGCGCTTGCTCCTGCGCCCGCCCTTCTCTGCCGCGGGCACGGGCCGAACCTCGCCCCCGGTCGATCTGTATCGCCTGATCTCGTACCGCTCGTCCGCCAGGCCCCGGCTGAGGAGATGGGTGAGGAAGGTTCGTGCTTCGGGTCTGGGTTTCCGCATCGCGCGCCTCCTTGGGTGGATGGATGATGGCGGCGAAGAACGCCCTCTCCCGGACGCCCGGCCGCGCCCCCTCCCGGCCAGGCTCCGCCTCTCGGTGGCGCAGGGCACGAAGGCGACTCTGCTACGGGAAGGGGAAGCCCGGGTCGTTGCCGTGAAGTTCCTGATCCTCGAGTTCGCGGCGCCAGGCGTAGCGGCCGGTACGGCTCGACCACTCGAAACGCTCCTCTCGCCCGTCGGGGAGCCGGTAGCGGGTGAAGGCCGTCCAGTCTCCGCCCCTGAACCCCCGCCACAGGACGCACGGGAGGGCCGTGAGAAGGCTCCAGAGGGCCGCACAGAACCAGACGGCCCCCAGGAGGCGGAGACCGCTCCCGGCCGCTAGAGAGAGGATTGTGGCGAGGAGTGCGAGGCCAGGTCCCGCCAGGACGAGGGCCCGGGTGTACGGGGATGGATTCTTATCGCTCATGGGTCGCGCCTCCGGGCTTAAGGCTGAGGGGAATGCGGGCGCCGCCCGGCCTCTCCGGCCAGGCTCCCGCGCCCCCTGACGGCCTGGCTCGGCCTCTCGCCGGCGCGGGGCGAGGTGGGCCGCAAAAAAAAAAAGATCATGCCCCCGCGCAGCCGTTCGTATGCGAGGGCGCGTATGCGGAAAAAGCGTAGGAAACTGGATATATAAAATCCTTGCAAACCAATTTTTTTGCCTTATTTTGTCCCGGGTGCGGGCGATGCGGGCCCCCGCCCGCGCGACGCCGGAGGGTCGATCGAGGCGAAAGATTCGAACGCGAAGAAGAGACGCATATGAACGGGAAAGCCGGGAACGTTTTGGGCGGGCGGGAGCGCCGCCGCATGAGCGGCGAGGCGCCGCTCGGGGAGACGGAAGAAGGCGCGGGTCCGCAGGGGCGGCCGCACCGCAACCGCCCGGGGAGCTGCTGATATGGTGGCATCGATCGGCGCCGTCGTCGCGCCGGCGCAGTGCGTCGCCTACTTCGAGCGCGACGACTACTACGCGAAGGACTCCCCGCACCACCGGGATTCGAGCATCTGGCGCGGCAGGGGTGCCGAGGATCTGGGGCTCACGGGTCCGGTCGACTCCGATACCCTCCGCACGGTGCTCGAGGGCGTGGTGCCGGACGGATCGGGGCAAAGGCTCGGCAAGAGGGGCAAGGAGGGCGTGATCCATCACCGTCCCGGCCGCGACTTGACCCTCTCCGCACCCAAGTCCGTCTCGCTGCTGGCCTACTTAGGCGGCGACGGGCGCGCGATGTGGGCCCACGAGGTGGCCGTGAAGCGCACCCTCGATTGGGTGGAGCGCAACGTCGCCGAGACCAGGATGAGCGAGCCCGGTACCGGGCGCATGGTCCGCGTCGCGGACCAGAAGAGCGTCATCGCGACCTTCCGGCATAACACCTCGCGCAACATGGACCCCTTGCTCCACACGCACGCGGTCATCGCCAACATGGTGCGTGGCGCCGATGGGAAGTGGCGCACGATGTCGAACGAAAAACTCTACGCCCAGAAGATGCTGATCGGCGCCATCTACCGG
>CAZZIL010000046.1:0-1571 GCA_964654265.1 uncultured Gammaproteobacteria bacterium
CTTGACTTCCACGATCTAGAATCGGAAGTGTTTGATTAAATGCGATATCACCTCTCTATAGGCGACTACGTTCCGGGAGAGGGGGAGGGGGCAGGCGATTTCCGGCCCGTCACGGGCGACTACGAGGGACGTTCTGCCGTCTCGAGAAGCTTGCAGTTGGCGGGCAAGTGGAGGCCAACAGCCTGGTAGATCGCGCGCTGGAGCGCGGTCCGGCGCGACGGGATCATCAGGCGGCGCTTGGTGCTCGGGGCGATGACGGTGTTGGCCGTGACCGCGCGCAGGGCATCCAGGATCCTCTGCTCGGAGATGGGCGCGGTCCACGCCTTCTGCACCCCCATTCGGCGGATCAGGATGCGCAACAGTGCAAAGGCGGCGAAGCAGATGGCGACGTGGGCGTGCACGCGGGGCTCGGTCCAGTGGAACATGGGTCGCACGGCGAGGTCGTGCTTGAGGACCCGGAAGCCATCCTCGATGGCGGCCAGGTCGGCATAACGGTGCCGAACCTCCTCGGCCGACAGGTCGGTCAGGCTGGTCCAGACCCCGTGCAGCCCGTCAAAGCGGGCATCGCGATCAATGGCTTCCTGGTCCAGGCGGACGTTCTTCTTGTCATCGACCGCGAGGTACGCATCAGAGGTCACCGCACCTGCGCGCAGCTTCTTCTCGGCGCGCTCGACGGCCGGCTCGCGGTCGTGCTTGTCCTTTCGCGCCCGTGCCGGGTCATGGCGCACGATCAGGCGACACCCCTCCCACGTGATGTCGAGGAGGCGCGGCTCGTCCTCGTTGGCCGGGCCGTAGCGGTCGAGGTCCCACACCTGCTCCAGCAGTTCCTGGGGCAACATGCGCAGCCGTGCCGCCACGACATAGTCGTGGCCCTTGGCCTCCAGCCACTCCAGGTTGGGTTGCGACAGCAACCCGGCATCCGCGACTATTGCCACCCGGACCTTGCCGTATTGGCGGCGGATGTCGCGCATCGCCGGCCGCAGGGTCTTCACTTCCGCGGTGTTGCCGGGGTAGAGGCGGTAGCCCACCGGCACGCCGCCTTGCGCCATGGTCACGGCCAACACCACCTGGACGCGCTGCGGCTTGCCGTCCTTGCTCCATCCCTTGCGGCGCAGCCGGTCGGCCTTCTGGCTCTCGAAATACAGCGTGGTGCAGTCGTAGAACAGGACGCTCACCTCGTTGAGCAAGTCTTGGCAGGCCGACGCCACGCGGTCTTGCAGGCGCCGTTGGCGCGGCCGATCCAGCTGGGTCATCATCCGACACAGCTTCTCCACCGCCACCTTGGCCGCGTCGGGGTCCGGCTCCCAGACCGAGGCGTGGCACAGCTTGGAACGCCCCGGCATCGCCAGGCGGAACAGCACCTCCTCGCGCAACAGCCGCCGGGCCATGTGGTGGCGCGCGGTGAACAGCCGGTCGAGACCGACCTCGCGGAACAGCTCGCCGAACACCTCGCGCAAGCCGACCACGGCCGACTGCTCGGGTTGCAGCAGCGTCAGGTCGGGGCAGGGAACCCGCCGGCGCTGGGCGCAGTGTTGCCGTGCGTGGATCGCCATGTCCACCATGGTGTCGAG
>CAZZIL010000047.1:0-5421 GCA_964654265.1 uncultured Gammaproteobacteria bacterium
AACCAGCATCGTGAAAATGCACGCAAGCATAGCACAACGCCCCCTCCGGAAGGCGAATTGACTTGGTCCGGGGTGTTTTTCTGAGGTGTGCCAGCCGGGAAAGAGGCGGCCCCGGCCCGCTCGCGGGCATCCCTCTTCGGCGCCAACCCGGAGGACGGAACGGGTGCGGATCAACGCGCGTCGGTGGTGGGCGCATCCGGTTGCGCCAGCCCCGGAGCCACGATGACCGGAATCGCTTCCCCGACGGCACGCCCCGCCGCGTCCTTCCGATCTCCCGGTGGTCCCGCGTCTCCGCCGCACGCCTTGCAAAGTGGCAGGATCCGGGCGGGTGCGCCCGACCAAGGCACAAGCCGGCGACTCGCGCGGGCGCCCTGGCCCACTCCCGTCCGCTTCGCGGCGCGTCGACGGGCGATGCGGGGGGGATTTCGCGACTGGGCGGGGTGCGGATTCTCCCCTCGCCGGAGCCGCGCACGAGCGGGGTCTCCACGCGCCGGGCGCGTGCGCCCGGCAGGTAGTGGTCCGCGACCCGACCGAGACGGGGAGCGCTGAACCCACCAGCCGCCGATCCGGAAAACCGGGGAGGCGCGCCGCGCACAGGTCCAACGCTCCCGCCTGCTATACTTGAGACACGATGGCCCAAGGGAACGATCACTGGGAGAGAGGAGCGACTGGGGAGCCCCAGTCCCCGGGGGGGACTGTCACCCTCGGCAGACCGGGCGCGGCCACGGGAAGCGCGCCACTGGCGGAGACGCACACGGCAAGTAGCGCAGCGGAGTTGACAGCGACAGTGCAGCTCCCCGTCGGGCTCCGGGCGGCACGGCCACCCCCACCACCCGATGCGCAAGCACAGGGCGCAAGCGCCGTGTTCGACCGGGCACGGGGGCCCGACGAGGTGCTTTCCTACATGAGACCCCTTGGCCTCTCTGTCCGACATCACCGGGCCGATCTCACACCCTCCCAGCTGGACGATGCGATCGACCTGTCCGTTGCCATAATGGAATCGGGCAAGGAGCGCCCGTTTGAGCGGGAGGCGGGTGAGATCTTCCCCCTCTACAACTGGGCGGACGTACACGAGCACATGGTCGACCTGATCGCCGATGGCATGTCAAAGGCCGACGCCCTATCGAGGTACCTGGCAGAGCGGCATGGCGACCAGGTCCTCGACTTGGTGGAGTACCTCTTCGAGTACACTCACGACAAGCTGGGCACCAATCCCCGCAACGGCCCTCCCGCGCTTGGCAACGGCGGCATTGACCACTACGAGGTGTCGTCACAGCTCTGCCGGGCCGTGCTGTTCCGGGGACCGGTGGGCATTGTTCGCGAGCTCCGCCGCGACCCGGACACCCAAGACTCCGAGACCCTCTCTCGGGCGTGGGACCTGTGTCGCAGGTTTTTCGAGCGGGAGACCGATCCTCCAGCCACGCGCGAGTTCGGCGACCATGTCCGGCAGCTGTGCGACTGGGACCCGGAGTGGATGCGCTCCATGGCGGGGCACGTCTTCCCGACCGGCGCCGCCGACAAGATAAGGTTCCGGGCCGCGCTCAGCACCTTCCTGGCCAAGGACCCAACAGAGGAAATGTTCTTCGACCCCGTCTTCCACGACGTGTACCGCCGTGCGATGGCTCTGACGGAGAAGGATGTGTACGCGGGGGCCGACCCGGCGTTCTCGACCGGGCGGATCTTCGCGCACGCCCACATCCGTTTCGAACGGTTCGGACCCGACCACCCCCTGTTCCGGGAGTTCCGGGAAGGGTGCACCCGCCGACAGATCATGGGTTTTGTGGAGCACACGAGTGGGTTCTTCACCATGGGATTCCCGGTCCGCCGGGGCTTCACCGGTCCACGCGCCATCGCGACCTGGGAATGGTTGCTTGCCCACCCGGACCCAGAGATTCTCCGCATGCTCGGGGACTGGATGTGCATACGCAGCGGGGTCTTCTCGCCCGACGGATTGGCAGACCTGATCCTCCGCACGATGAGACTGACCAATGGTCGCCTGAACAGCGACGGCGAGCTGTACTGGTCGATCGAGGAGCTTGCGGCGAAGGTCCCAGACAAGGCCATCGAGATTCTGGAGCTGTATTTCCGCCCGGAAAACCTGGGCGACGATCATCACAGAAGGGTTCTCTACCTGGGCGAGCCGGAGCGTTGGGGCAACGTCATAGGGGCCTTGTCGCAGAACCCCCGGACACAGGCGCGCGCGCACCGGCTGACCGAGTTCCTGGAGGAGGTTCGCCGGGAGTACTGGCGCGAGCGGGACAGGCGGGCGGGCGAGTTGGCCGAGAGGATCAAGACACAATGAGTCTCTGTCTTGTGGTCTCCCGGGCGTGCGGTTTATCAGCGACAGCCCGAGAACACACCCGGCGCACGGGCGAGACCCCGCCGATCCCGTACAATTGCCGCGCTCGTCGCACATTTGACCCTGCGCACCTGCCCTGCCGGTTGCGTCCGGGACTCCGTGTGGCCAATCGTCCCCTGGTGCGCCGACCGGGTCTCCTGTTCCACTTCCCCGGACCTAGGGTTTGATGAGACATTACGAAACAATATCCCTGGTCCTTGGCGCGGGAGCAAGCCGTGAGATGGGGATGCCAACGTCCCCCGAGGTGGTCACTGCGTTTGATGAGCTGATGGCCGACCCCAATTCTCCTGTCGGGGACGAAGAACGGAAGTTGTATCGTGACATCAAGAGATCGCTCTCTGATGCGGAATCGATGGACTTCGAGACCATTTTCGACCGTCTGAACCCGGATCCCGGGGACCCGAACGCGCGGGGGACCCCTGAAGCCAGGGGGGGACTGACCCGGAACTTGCGCGAGCACTTCGCAAAGCTGCTGCTTCTTCGCGACAAGGACCCTGACAACCACTACTGGAAACTGGATGAGCTTGCCGTCTATCTCGGTTATGCGCTTCACGTGTACAGCACGAACCAGGACACGGGCGTCGAGCAGAGTGCAGACCCCAACCGCCTTGTGGACGGTTTTTGGGGCCGTGGCATCAAATATGTGTGGACCAAGGAAATTTTTCCAATCAAGGGAACGAAGCCCACGATTTGCCTGCACAAGCTGCACGGGTCGGTCAACTGGCAGTGGACCCCCGCCGGCGAGTTCTTCTCCACCGACCCGTCACAAGAGATCGATGTGACGAAGGCAGTGCTCGTGCTCGGACACAAGGAGAAGGTCCCGTCAAGGCTGCCCTACACCTTTGAGCACCAGAAGGACATATTCTATCAAGTCGACGCGGACCTGATCGCGGTCGTCGGGTCCAGTCTTCGGGATCCACATGTCAACCAGTTGCTCATTTGGTCTCTCCATCGCGGCGCGGATATCCTGTTGGTCACGCCGGAGCCGCCCGCCGCCTTGGAAACATTCCTGGAACAGGCAAGGCAAGCACTCCCGGACACCGACCCAAGCATCACCCCGGGCAGGGTATTGCTGTTGCGCAAGACGGCCAGGGAGTTTTTCATGGGTCTCCCGGGGTCGTTGTGGTTGGGCACTCCCATTGACGGCAACGATGCCTGAAAACCCTTGCGGTGGCGGCACACACCGTCCCGCGGCTGGCGGTGATCGGTGTCAAGGGGACGATCCGGGGGCGCCGTCAAGTTCGGTGACGCTGGCGGGCGCAATCTCCTCCGGCGTCCCCGTTGCTGGCCAGTGGTCAGGGCGGCCATACGACACCGCGTTGGTCCGGCCTCTCGGCCGCCCTGCGTCTCTCCCGCGCAACTCGCGAAGTGTCAGGGGTTGGGCGAGTACGCCCGGTGGAGGCACAAGCCAAGGACTCGCGTGGCGACTTGCCCCACTCCTACCCACTTCGCGGCATGTCCTACGGGCGATGCGGGGTGATTTCGCGACTGGGCGGGATGCGGAGGCTCCACGCGCCGGACGCGTGCGCCCTGCAGGTGATGGTCTGGTGGTCCGGCCAGGACGGGGAGAGTTACGCCAACCAACCGCAGATCGGAGAACCGGGGAACCGTGCCGCGCAACGGGCCCGATGACTCCCTGCTATACTTGACGCGCGATGACCCAAGGAAACGATCACCAAGGAAAAGGAGCGATTGGGGAACCCCAGTCCTCGGAGGGGACTGCCGCCCTCGACGGACCGGGCGCGACCACCGCGAGCGTGCCACTGGCGGAGACGCACACGGCAAGCGGCGCGGCGCAGTCGACAGCGACGGTGCCGCACCCCGCCGGGCTCGGGACGGTCCGGCCGCCCCCTCCACCCGGCGCGCACGCGCAGGACGCAAACGCCGTGTTCGACCGGGCGCAAGGGCCCGACGAGGTGCTTTCCTACATGAGACCCCTCGTCCTCTCTGTCCGACATCATCGGGCCGATCTCACACCCTCTCAGCTGGACGAGGCGATCGACCTGTCCGTTGCCATAATGGAATCGGGCAAGGAACGCCTGTTTGAGCGGGAGGCGGGCGAAATCTTACCTCTTGACAACTGGGCAGACGTCCACGAGCACATGGTCGACCTGATCGCCGATGGCATGTCGACGGCCGATGCCCTCTCAAGGTACCTGGCAGAGCGGCATGGCGACCAAGTCCTCGACTTGGTGGAGTACCTTTTCGAGTACACCCACGACAAGCTGGGTACCAACCCCCGCAACGGTCCCCCCGCGCTTGGCGACGGCGGCATTGACCACTACGAGGTGTCGTCGCAGCTCTGCCGGGCCGTGCTGTTCCGGGGACCGGTGGGCATTGTTCGCGAGCTCCGCCGCGACCCGGACACCCAAGACTCCGAGACTCTCTCCCGGGCGTGGGACCTGTGCCGCAGGTTTTTCGAGCGGGAGACCGATCCCCCGGCCACGCGCGAGTTCGGCGACCATGTCCGGCAGCTGTGCGACTGGGACGCGGAGCGGATGCGCCCCATGATGGGACATGTCTTCCCGGCCGGCGCCGCCGACAAGATAAGATTCCGGGCCGCGCTCAGCACCTTCCTGACCAAGGACCCGACGGAGGAGATGTTCTTCGACCCCGTCTTCCACGATGTGTACCGGCGCGCGCTGGCGCTGACGGAGAAGGATGTGTACGCGGGGGCCGATCCGGCGTTCTCAACCGGGCGGATCTTCGCGCACGCCCACATCCGCTTCGAGCGGTTCGGCCCCGAGCACCCCCTGTTCCGGGAGTTCCGGGAAGGGTGCGCTCGCAGTCAGACCATGGGGTTTGTGGAGCAGGTAGGCAGGTTCTTCCGCCAGGGATTCCCGGTCCGTTTGGGCTTCAGCGGTCCGCGCGCCATCGCGGCCTGGGAATGGCTGCTTGACCACCCGGACCCAGAGATTCTGCCCATGCTCGGGGACTGGATTTCCATCAGCAGCGGTGTCTTCTCGCCGGACGGACTGGCGGACTTGGCCCGGCGAACGATGAGAATGACCAACGGCCGCCTGAAGAGCGACTCCGAGTTGTACTTGTCGGTCGAGAAGCTT
>CAZZIL010000048.1:0-2221 GCA_964654265.1 uncultured Gammaproteobacteria bacterium
ATGGGGGCGCCGCTGTCGAACGAGTCGTGGCCGCCGAACGGGGGGAGTCGCTCCTGCTCGCTCACCAGCTCGTGCTTGCGGGTCGGCGGCAGTTGCGCGAGCGCCTCCCGGCTGGTGATTCCGGCGGGGTCGATCCCGTCGAGTTTCTTGGCGTAGGCGGCGCTTGACGCCTTGGCGTGCGCGATGAAGCCGGGTAGCCGCGCCAGCAGCTCGCGCTCGCGCTCCGCCGGGTCCCGGGACTCGCGTTCGGTCGGCGGCACGGGTGTCACAGCCATCGCTTCCTCCGCTTGTAGCTCTTGATGTCCTTGAACGACTTGCGCTCCTTGCCGGAGCCCAGGTAGAACTCCTTGATGTCCTCGTTCTCCCGGAGCTGCTCGACCGGGGCGTCGAGCACCACCTTGCCCTGCTCCATGATGTAGCCGTAGCGCGCGATCTGCAGCGCCATGCGGGCGTTCTGCTCGACCAGCAGGATGGTGACGCCCAGCTCCTCGTTGAGGCGGCGGATGATGCCGAACACCTCGCCGACAAGCAGGGGGGACAGCCCCATCGACGGCTCGTCCATCATGATCAGCCTCGGGTCCGCCATCAGCGCGCGGCCGATCGCGAGCATCTGTTGCTCCCCGCCGGAGAGATATCCGGAGAGGCCCCGGGTCCGCTGCCGTAGCCGGGGAAAGTACTGGAACACGCGGTCGATCCCGGCCTGGATGTCCCCCTTGCTGTTGGTGTACGCCCCCAGCCGAAGGTTCTCGACCACGGTCATGTCCTGGATGATGCGTCGCCCCTCCATCACCTGGAAGATCCCGCGCTTGACGATGCGGTCGGGCGCCAGCCGGTGGATCTCCTTCCCGTCGAAGAGGATCTCGCCGCGCGTCACCTCGCCGTCCTCGCTCTTGAGCAGGCCCGATATGGCCTTCAGCGTCGTCGACTTCCCGGCGCCGTTGCCGCCGAGCAGCGCGGTGATCCCCCCGGTCTCGACCTGCAGACTCAGCCCCTTGAGGACCAGCACCACCTCGCTGTAGACCACCTCGATGTTGCGCACCTCCATCAGCGGAGGGGCCGGGGCGGAACCCGCCGCGGGTGCGCTCATCCCCCCGGCGCCGGGCGGCGCGGGACCACCGCGAACGTCAGCGACGACCGCGAGAGCAGCACCTTTTCGCCGTCCTTCGTGAGTCCCTCGATGACCGCCTCCCCGAACACGAGGCGCCGGCCTGACTTGACGACGGTCCCCTCGGTGAGCAGCTCGACGCAGTCGCCCGGCCGGTAGATGCTCACCTTGTACTCGACGGTGAGCACGCGCTCGCCGTCGCCGACCACCGTGGATGCGGCCATCCCGGCGGTGTGGTCAGCGACCACGCCGTAGAGACCGCCGTGGGCGATCCGCCCTTGGTTGAGCAGCTCCTCCCGCATCGGGAGGCGTGTCCGGCAACGCCCGGAGCCGAACTCCAGCACCTCAAGGCCCAGGTGCTGCGTGAACGTCGACGCCTTGTGCACCCACTCGGCGTGGCCGGTGCCGGCCGGGTTCCTCACCGGCCGGGCGGCGTCCCCGCCGGTCCCGGGGCGGCGGGTAGCGGACGCGCGGACCCGGTCAGTAGCCGAGCCAATCCTTGCGGCGGGGAAGCGTGGTGCTGCCGATCCGGCTGATGGTCACCTCGCCGCCCTGGTTCACCCCCTGGTAGACGTTGACCGTCATCGTGCCGCGGTGGTCCGTCTCCTCCCAGGTGGACGGGAGGCAGACGCCCTCGAGTCCCGCGGGGACCCAGTCCCGGTTCGCGTACATCGCGCGCTTGATCCCGGAGCCGGTGACCTCGCCGTCGTTGCGAAGCGCGATCTCCATCGCCTCCTTCATGTAGAAGACGGAGCATACCCCGCGGATGTAGTGGTGCTCGCGGAACTCGTCGTCGCCGGCGATCTCGCGCACCAGCGCCATCCCGGGCACGTCGGTGTCGTCCCAGAACGGCGTCGCGGCGACGAAGTTGTAGCGCGCGCCGTCCCCGGCGTCTTCCAGCGTCTTGCGGTCCCCGGCCCAGATGTTCGCGATGAACTGGGTGTCGACCCCGACCGTCGCGCACGACTGCAGCAGCGACACCACCGAGGCGCCCAGGTTCGCCATGAACGCGAAGTCCGCGCCGCTCTCCTTGATGGTCAGGCACTGCGCCTTGAAGTCGCCCGGCTTCATCGACACCACCACCGCCGGGACGATGTCGAAGCCCAGCTCGGTCGC
>CAZZIL010000049.1:0-2342 GCA_964654265.1 uncultured Gammaproteobacteria bacterium
CACCGGCCGGCTGGCAACAGGCGGCGCGTGGCAAACCCCATCCGGAGCAAGGCCAAGCAGGGCTGTTTCACGTTGCTCGCGTGGGCCCAGGTGGGCCGCTTGAGGTGCGCGGCGACGCGCATCCCAGAGGAATGGCCGTCCTCGACAGAATCCGGCTTACAGGCCTGCTTGGCCCTTTGCCGTGAGGGGAGGGGTAGGCGCGGCTGGACTCGAACCAGCGACCTTTACCATGTCAAGGTAACACTCTAACCAGCTGAGCTACGCGCCTGGCGACCGGGCCATCGCGGCCAAGTGCACGACGGGCATTCTACACCATTGGTGCGCGGACCTCTCGCGCCCAGGGTCACAGCCAACCACCACCACGAGGGAGAGAGACGATGAGGATGGAGGACACCAAGAGGATCGAGAACGGCGGGCGGGTTCGCCACACGTTCTCGGACGCCGAGTACGACCGGAGGCTTTCCGTGCTGCGCAAGGTGATGGCCGACACGGGCGTGGAGCAGGTCCTGTTCACCTCGATCCACAACATCAACTACCACTCCGACTTCCTCTACTGCGCGTTCGGGCGCCCCTACGGGCTGGCGGTGACGGCGGACCGCTCGGTCTCGATCTCGGCCAACATCGACGGCGGCCAGCCTTGGCGGCGCACGCACGGGGACAACCTCGTCTACACCGACTGGCAGCGCGACAACTACTACCGCGCGGTGCGGGAGACGCTGAAGGACGGCGTCCCGACCGGGATCGAGATGGACCACATCCCGATGCAGAGCCTGGACAAGCTGAAGGCGGCGCTCCCGGGGTGCGAGTTCCAGGACATCTCACGGCTGGTGATGCGCTCGCGGATGAGGAAGTCCGACGAGGAGATCGCCCACATCCGGCAGGGCGCGGAGGTCTGCAACGTCGGCGGGCGCGCCCTGATCGGCGCCGTGGCCGAGGGTGTCCCGGAGCACGAGGTGGCCCTCGAGTCGACGCGCGCCATGGTGCGCGAGATCGCGCGACGGCTTCCGCACGGGGAGCTGATGGACACCTGGACCTGGTTCCAGTCCGGGATCAACACCGACGGGGCCCACAACCCGGTGACCACCCGCAAGGTGGCGGCGGGGGACATCCTGTCGCTGAACTGCTTCTCGATGATGGCCGGCTACTACGTCGCGCTGGAGCGCACCCTGTTCTGCTCCAGCGTCGACGATGCCTCCCTGCGGCTGTGGAACATCAACTGCGACGTCCACCGGGCAGGGATGAGGCTCATCCGCCCCGGCACGAGGTGCAAGGACATCGCGCTCGAGCTCAACGAGATCTACGCCGCGGAGGACCTGCTGCACCGGCGGACCTTCGGCTACGGTCACTCCTTCGGCGTGCTGTGCCACTACTACGGGCGCGAGGCCGACCTGGAGCTGCGCGAGGACGTCGAGACCGTCCTCGAGCCGGGCATGGTGGTGTCGATGGAGCCCATGATCATGATCCCCGAGGGGGAGCCCGGCGCCGGAGGCTACCGGGAGCACGACATCCTGGTCGTGACAGAGGACGGCGCCGAGAACATCACCAACTTCCCGTTCGGCCCAGAGCACAACGTGGTCGGGAAATAGCCCGCGGCGTGCCCCGCAGGGCCGCGACGCCGACCCGGGGGCGGAGGCGGGAATCCCCCGGGGTCGGCCCGACCGGGAAACGCCTCCCCCGCGGGCGACCGGCTTGGCGTGGACCAGGCACGTAGACGTGCATGCAGCTGAGGAGGGGGGATTTCATGCCCGGGGAGTCGATTGCGCCCGATTGTGTGCTATCATGCGTCCGCCGGTGCCAAGAAGGGTCCCGGGAAGACGGAGGTGAGCAAGGGAGTATGCAGGCCCTGACCGGCGTGCTTGGTGATCCCCGTGAGGGACGGAGTGTCCATTGGGCACCGCCCGCGCAACAGGGGCGGGGCTTGGTGTGCCCGGAGGATGACGCCCTTCCGTCTGGCGTGTCCGGGATCGGCAGGACAGCCCGCGCCAGCCGCCAAGTACGGATCGACTCCGCCCACCGACAGGCGCCGAGTTGCATGCACCCGACACACAGCGGGCGCGGCCACGCGGCGCGGCATGCAACCGTGTCCTTGCGTTGCGCCGTAACCGGCCAGGCGCACAAGGCAACCCGAACGCGGGACGCGAACCCCCCGGCCAACCTCCGCGCTCCCGGGAACGGGCCGATCCCGGCACCCATCGCCGGACCGAGGATGCGTCCCCCGGGACAGGCCTTCGCGCCACACGCAACCGCGACCCTATCGGCATCAGGGCATGCGATGCCAAGGTGCCAAGCCGCCCCGTCGCTCCCGCCGCAAGGCGTGGAGGCCCGCGTGCGATGAGCATGCC
>CAZZIL010000050.1:0-1808 GCA_964654265.1 uncultured Gammaproteobacteria bacterium
CGGCCTGCGCGACGAGGAGGTCGGCATACGGATGAGCGGGTGCCCGAACGGGTGCGCGCGCCCCCACCTGGGCGAGATCGCCCTGGTCGGCAAGTCGCCCGGCCGCTACAACCTGTACCTGGGCGCGTCGCCCGCCGGCACGAGGCTCGCGCGACTCCACGGGGAGAACCTGGACGAGGGCCGGATCCTCGCGGCGCTGGCCCCGGTCGTCGAGGCCTACGCCCGCGACCGCGAGTCGGGCGAGTGCCTCGGCGACTTTGTCGTTCGCGCAGGGATTGTCCCGGCGGACGGCTGACGACTCGCAGGTCGGCCCGGCGTGGGCCTGAGGCGCGGCGCCCTCGGTTGAATTCCCGCCGCCCCGTGCGTTTGCCTGTCGATCGTCGGACTTAGGCGATCCCCGATTTGTCGACAGCGGGAGTAGGGCACGCGACCACCCGGTGTCGCCCAGCGCGAAGGTCCACCCGGTTGTCGCGGCAATCAAGCATCGTGCGCACGGTACCGCACCTCGCGGCTTCACGCACCCCTGCCGAACACCGCAACCATCACACGCGGACGGTGCACGACAGGGAGTCCGGGCGAGTTCCGAGTCGGCCTCGATGGTCGCGCGACACTCAACGAATCGTCTCGCGTCCTCGGGGTGTCACGGCTTGTCACCCCCAAGATGAGGCGTTAGTGCCCGTTTCTCCCGGGAAGGGACGGACTGTTGCCGGGCGAGATGGTGTCTATGCTGTGGATCCGCCCGTCCTCTCCGATAATGGTCAACTCGCCCCCACCCTCGGCCATCAGGTTCCACTTCACCTCTTCTATGGCCTTTCGCCGGGTGGGGTGAACCCCCGTGACTTCCTCGGAGTTGCTACGCTTGTTGACCCACATCCCATCGGAACGACGGTACACAGTGCGATTTCCTCCCTTGCTCATTGGCTTGTCCTCACCTAGTGGCTTGCTCAACCCTACCACCGTGGGTCGTCGAAATCAACCCCCTCCTCCTCATGTGACCGACTTCGGTGGGTTCCCTCGACCTACGACCGTTGAACGAGGAGACATGGGGAAGGATTTGCCCGCGAGCACCGCTGGCTTGTGCCATTGGACCTGGGGCATCCCATACACAGCAGGTTGTCGGGCTTAGGCGGTATTGAGGGGTATTCTGCAAAATCACTGCGAAAATCCGCAGTGATTCCGCAAAAGCGGGTGATTTTTCCGCGGTTTTGGCCGGATTCTGGTGGATTCCTGCCGAATTTCGCAGTGAACTGTCGGCATGCGCGCCAAGTCCGACAGTCTGCTGTCGAAACTTCAGGGGACAGCGATGAGCAGGTGCCGGTCTTGACCGCCGCCGATCGTACCGGCACGACCCACAGTCGGGTGTTGCTGAACGTCTCCGCCGAGGCCTTGCCGGGTAGCCTTGCTCCTTGGATGGCGCACGACGCTCTCCTGGTTTCTGACGACCACCGGTCGTACCTGCCGTGCGCGGAGGCGCTGGGGATCCGGCACGAAGCGGTGAACCTCGTCCAGTCGCGCGTGCGCGGCCCACTCCACAAGGCGGTGCTGGAGCGCCGCGGGGTGGCGGCCGGGCAGAAGGGACTCTCCGGGCTGAGGCGCGGCTCCATGGCGTGCGTGGCACTGCCGACCTGCCCGCTCGCGATGGCGGAGGCGGAGCGCTACCTGCCGGAGCTGGTGTCGAAGGTCGAGGGGATGCTCGATGCGCACGGCCTGCGCGACGAGGAGGTCGGCATACGGATGAGCGGGTGCCCGAACGGGTGCGCGCGCCCCCACCTGGGCGAGATCGCCCTGGTCGGCAAGTCGCCCGGCCG
>CAZZIL010000051.1:0-1764 GCA_964654265.1 uncultured Gammaproteobacteria bacterium
ACCCGACACCGAGATCCCGGACAGTCCGCCGATCCCGGTGAGGTCAACGAGCGACGACGGCGCCAGCCTCTGCTTGGTCGTCGGCCGGATGGTCATCCCGCCCGCGAGCGCCTTGGCATCGGGGCCCAGTAGCGTCACCACCGTCGGGAAGGACAGCAACCCTTGGATCGAGAAGATCAGTGCGCGCCGACCCGGGAACCCCCACGCAACCCAGGGATGCACAACCCGCCTGTTCTCCCAACCGGCGCGTCCTGCCCAAAACCCTGGACCGCGTCAAGAGATGCCACAACCCGCCTGCCCTCCCAACTCGCGCCCTGCCCGAAACCCTGGGCCACGCCAAGTGCCCGTGTGGTTCTGGTATACTGGGGTCTCACATGGAGACTCCACCGGACACGCCACCGCGCCACGAGATTGACCCGGGTGTCCTGGAGCACACTCGGGCCGTGGCTGCGCGCGCGAAAGAGCGCGTGGAGCTGTTGGACAAAAGACCGCCCACTGACAGCCTGCCGGAAAGAACGGAGAGAATCGCCGAGGAGGTCGGCGCCCTGATAGGCATGGTCGGCCACTTGCACAGCGCGATCTGCGCCATCGAGAGGAGGCTTTCATCGCAGCCTCCCCCGGAGCCGCCTCCAGCCCCCTGAGGGCACCTCCGGAACTTGCGGGCCGGCATGGTGTTCCCTGAGCCCCTGTAACCCCCGGGAAGGCTCGGCGGGTCCCGTTGGGTGGCATCGGCCGTCCCGCTTGCCCGCAAGGTTGCCGATTGCCACTGACCCACCAAGCCTTCGTCATCGCCGTGGCGGTGAACGTTGCTCGCCAGCTGACCAGAAGGGCGGGAGGGTGATCGACCGCCAACAGATGGCATGCGCCGTCAGGGAGGAGACGGCCGGGCTGTGGCCGGGGAGCGCGCCGGAGCGGTGAGTAAGGGGTGTGATCAGACGCTTGCTCACAGCACTGGCCTCTCTCGCCAGTGCCGGCAAAACATCGTGCCGACCCAAGCGGCGCCTCTGGAAGTGCCCTATAGCAGCTTAAGCGCGGCGATGATGGCCAAGCCGTATCCTGCCCCCCACATCACAATGCTGGCCTTCAGGTCCTTGATCTCAGCCCGGAGCTTCTGTTCCAGCTTCTCGTTGTCAGCGCGGACCTCCTGCCGCAGCTTCTCGGTGTCGCCACGGACGGCCGCAATCTCAGCGCGGACCTCCTGTCTGAGTACCATGATGTCGACCTTGCTGGCGTTTTGCCCGGCAACGTGGAACTGCTCGGTCACGATCGCCTCGGCATGCGGCTCCTCTATGCCGGCCCCGGTGAGACGGCGAACTCCTGCGTGCGTGTCATAGAAGCGCGGCGATCCCGGTGCCGTGCCTCCGTTATCCAGCCTGTACTCGTAGCCCATCCAATCCATCGCAGTCCCGAAACCTCGCCGTGCACCGGGAGTATACCCCACCGGTGACATGGTCCGGCAGGCTCAGGGAGATTTTCCGGGGTGTGCCGGA
This sequence comes from uncultured Gammaproteobacteria bacterium, assembly GCA_964654265.1. GTDB lineage: Bacteria > Pseudomonadota > Gammaproteobacteria > Tethybacterales > CBDBMS01 > CBDBMS01. The sequence continues at coordinate 1,491 of CAZZIL010000051.1, forward strand.
AGGACGGGCAGGCACGTGGCACCCCACTGTGCCTGGGGCCTCCCTGATTGCTCGCCACCCCTGAGGCGCGTCGCGTTGTGGTGCGCGGCATCGCCTTGGCGTGCCGGAGACCCGGGCGGAGTTGAGGCACGGCGGGTCTGCGGCTGACCGGTCCACGAGCCGCCGGCCACCGATCGGCCCTTGGCGCCGAGCCGGTCCTGCGACCGGCCCGCCGCTTCGCGGCGGCGGTTTGCGGGGATGCGTTGCGCATGCCATGGCCGACCGCATCACCCGC
>CAZZIL010000052.1:0-4676 GCA_964654265.1 uncultured Gammaproteobacteria bacterium
GATGCCGCGGTCGAGGCGGCTGACCAAGCCGCGGGGTGGCTACCGAGCTTTGCGTCGGCGCTGCACCGGGATGCGCGGGCCCCGGTGAACCTGACGCCGATCGCGGGTCTCGAACGGGTACCTGCATCGCCGCCAGGACGACGCGGTGTTGGCGGCAACTGTAAATTTCCCATTCGTGGCAACCGAAAACTGCACACCTTGGTGGTTGGCGGGCTCGGCCCCGCGTTCCAAGCTGTTGACGTCGTCAACAGGGAAGGAGCGGGGCTCGGATGCACGGATGGGAGACGAGGATGTTGCTGAAGCACTACCTGGACCGGGGCGTCTCGAAGGCCGAGTTGTCGAGGCGCTTCGGGGTGAGTCGCCGGACGATCCACGAGTGGGTCGTGACGGACCAGCTCGACCGGGACCTGTCGTCGGGTGACTCGCGCTACTCGCCGCGGCCGCCGGTCGCCCACAAGCTGGATCCCTACGCGGGGATCATCGATTCGCGCCTCAAGGAGTTCCCCGGGCTGTCGGCGCAGCGGCTGTTTGACGAGATCCGGGCTGCGGGCTATCCGGGTGGCTACAGCCGTGTGCGGGACTACGTCCGGGCGGTTCGTCCCCGGGAGGTGCCTGAGCCGGTGGTGCGGTTCGAGACGCCAGCGGGGCGTCAGGGCCAGGTTGACTTCGCGACGTTCACCCTGCCGTGGGGCCGCCGGTACGCCCTGGTGGTGGTGCTGAGCCACTCCCGGCTGCTGTGGCTGTACTTCTACCGCCGACAGACGATGGCGGTGTTGACCGGCGGGCTGGAGACGGCTTTCGAGCGCTTCGGCGGTGTCCCGAAGGAGCTGTTGTTCGACCAGATGCGCGCGGTCGTACTGTCGGACCGGCGCGTGGGCGGCGGCGAGCTCGTGTTGAATGCGGAGTTCCTGCGGTTTGCCGCGCACTGGGGGTTCGACCCGCGGGCCTGCCGGCCGTATCGGCCCCGGACCAAGTTTCAGGCTTCATACTACCCACCTTCCCGTACATGCGATGCAAGCTTGGGGTGATGCCGCCGGTCGCGTAGCCGTCTTCCCGGATGGGCGACGGGCAGCGGTCCCGTGGGCTGTTCGAAGAGTATCGCTCCCCTGTCGTCGGCACGCACGGCGCGGAGCACGCCTTCATGCGCGAACCGCTTGGCCGTGGCCGGGTGGACGTCGAGCTGCTCCGCCATCTGCGGAACGGTCAGCCAGCCGGCCCTGGTCAGGTGCTCGGCGTAGCTGTCGATGTCGTATGCCTCGCGCAGAGCACGGACGCGCAGGCGGCTGAAGGGCAGGCCGGTCCCGGTCCGCAGCCACCGCCCGTTGAGCGTCTCGGCGATCTGCGCGTCGGTCTGTTCGGTGGCGAGAGCCCGGACCTGTTCGACGACGGCAGCCGGAGTACGTCGCACATCCGGCGCCGCGAGCGGCAGCGGACACTCGAGCTGGCGGGTCGCGCCGCCGCGCCAGCGGATGGAGAGTCGGATCACGTCGTCGCGGAGCAGGGTGACGTCCTCGACAAGAAGCCGCAGCATCCGCTTGCGGTCGCGCGCCGGGGTGCGTGGGTCGTGCCAGACGCGCGGCAGGTCGGAGACCAGTACCGCCACGCGCTCCTTCATCTCGGGCGTGACCGGCGGCGATTGGGTCTTGCCCGCACCGGCGTACGCTTCCTCCGCTGCGGCCAAGCGCTGGAGCGCCTCGTTCCAGTGCCGTTCCAGGTTGTCGGCGACGAGCCGATGCTCGGGCTTGACGAGCAGAAACTGTCGTTGCGCCAGCTCGGCGTCCTCTCGGAGGCGGGCAATCTGCGCCCGCTTGGCGCGATCGATCTCGGCGGCCCGGGCCCGCAGCTCGTCGAACACCTCGACCGCGATGTCGATGGACGCTGGGCTGACGGTCTCGAGCACGAGCTCCCCGATCGCGCGGTCGATCGCCGCACCCGGCACGTCCTGGCACACCGACTCCGCCCGTTGAATTGACCGCCGCTGACAACGATAGACCGGCTGCGGGTGACCGCGAGAGACGACGTAACGCACCGTCATGCGGTTACCGCACCGGCCGCAGACGACGAGTCCCTGCAACAACGCCACGCCTTCTCGGGGCGCGCTGCGGCGACGGTCCGCGCCGATGCTCTGGGCGCTTGCGTGCAAGGCTTCCTGATTTGCTTCGAACTGCTCCCACGTGATGTACCCAGGATGCGCGTCGGGCAGGAAGACCTTCCACTCTTCGCGGGGAAGTCGTCGATACCGCACCTGTCTGGCGGGGCGGACCTTGAGCTGCCGGGTCCGCCCGAAGACGTATGCTCCCGCATAGCGTGGATTGTGAAGGATGCCGAGCACACGGTCACGCTCCAACTCGCCGAAGACGAGCGCTCCTCTCCGTGGTCCCTTGACGACCCGCCGCGGCCAGGCGACCTGCTCCTCCCGGAAGTAGCGCACCACCGCGCCGGCCGAGCCGGTGCGGCGGAAGGTCTCGAATACGAGGCGGACCGCGCCCTGCACCTGCTCGTCGGGATCGAGCATGAGCTTCCCGCCGGCGTCGAAGACCATACCCAGCGGCGGACGCATCCAGAGCTCGCCGCGGCGCGCCTTGTTGAGTTGTCCGCCGATCAGGCGTGCGCGCAGCATATGCAGCTCCGCTTCGCTCATCGTGCCCTTGAGCCCGAGGAGCAAGCGGTCGTTGAAGTGGGCCGGATCGTAGACCCCGTCTTCGTCGAGAATGAGCGTTTCGCTCAGCGCGCAGATCTCCAGCAGACGATGCCAGTCGCTCGAATTGCGTGCAAGTCGCGAAACCTCGAGCCCCATGACCACGCCGACCCGCCCGAGGCCGACGTCGGCGACGACCCGCTGAAAGCCGGTCCGCTCGGCCGCCGACGCCCCCGAGATGCCCAGGTCGTCATCGACGACCACGATCTGGTCGGCGGTCCAGCCCAGGGCCAGAGCCCGCCGCTTGAGAGCGTACTGCCGGGCAGTGCTCTCCTGATGGTCGTGCACTTGCTGCAAGGACGACTGCCGCACGTAGAGGCAGGCAAGGCGACGAAGATGATCCGCCGTGACCGCGGTCGATTGGCTCATGGGGAAGCGCCCTCCGAAACGCACCTGAGCACAAGGCTCGCCAAGACACGCGCCAGCTCCGAACGGATGGGCGGCGCCAGCTCGAGGTCGCCCCTCCCGGTCCGCGACGATGGTTTGGCCGACGGGAAGCTGATGGTCGACATGGCGTCCAGCCACGCCGGCATCCCGCGGCTCATCAGCAGGGCCATGCCGTACCCCCGGCGAGAGAACGCAACCTGCGTGGCCGCGTCATGCCGCACGACCTCGTACTGTCGGCACACCTGCTCGGGGTCGGGTCCCGACGCCGCCCCGCCGTGGTCTAGGGGCGCCGTTTTTTTTTGCGGCGGGCGACCGCCCGGTCGAGCGACCGGGCGTGAATCGAGACGCCAAACCGTCGCGCCACGGCCGCCGTCAGCGGCTCGTCCCGTCGCACGTCTTCCCCCGCCCGCCAGCGCTCGACGTAGTCGACAACCGCGTCGGTGCACTTGTGGGCCCCCTTCGGCCCGGGGCGCTTGGGCACCAACCCGGGGATCCCGTGCGCCTCGAACGCGGCCGAGGCCTCGTAGAACGCCTGGCGGCTGACCCCGAAGCGCGCGGCGACCTCGGTCACCGGCTTTCCGTCGACCCGGTGGCGCCGCACCATCTCGTACTTGACCTGGACGCGGTCGCGCGGGTCGAAGAACGGATGGCTGAGGAAGGCCTCGTCGCGCACGGCCTGGGGGCGTGGGTGCAGGGCTCCTGCTTCGCGCAGGGCCTGCGTCTTGACGTCCGATGGAGGTTTGGGTCGACGGCGCATCACATGTGTCATCGTGATTACGCCACATAATGGAGATGACGTCAAGCGGATTCCAGCGCGAATTCTCAGTACTGCGCCGGAAATAACTAGTATTATTGAGATGTCCACGCACTGCTGAACGCTCCTTTGTCCTCGTCAGCGGACAAAATCTACCTGACATCATGGACGTAATCTCCTTGACGCCACAGCTGGTCATGACGACCCGAGCCTCTCGGCCACCAGCTCCGCAAGCCGCAACAAGTCCGTGAGCCGAAATGGCGCCCGTCCGCGCCCCGCCACCACCGCGGGGTCCGGCGGTGCAAGGTCCGTCCAGCCCACGGGGATGGACCAGACTGAGCCGTCAGGCCGTTGCACCGTCACCCGGTCTTCGCCCCAGAGGGCCTTCGTCACCACGAAGGGGAAACAGGCTCCCCGAAGCGGGTGGAACGGATGGGTGATGCGAATCTGTGGTGGTTCAACGACACCGGAAGCACTTGACTGCCTTGAAGAAGGGGAAGGACGAGCGCGGAGTCGGCTACGTCAAGGCAAGCGCCATCGCCGGACATCGCTTCGAGAGCTGGGCGGGGATGGACGCGCATCTGGGGTGGTGGCAGCGGGAGATTGCCGACCGGCGACGCCACGGCACCACCGGTGAAGTCCCTCTCGAGCGCTTTGCCCGGGAAGCGGAGCGCCTTCGCCCCTGCGCGGGCCGGCCGCCGTTCGGCCAGTTGCGTGATCTGACCCGGACAGTCCACGCCGACTGCGCGGTGGTGGTCGACACCAACGCCTACTCGGTGCCGTGGCGGCTGATCGGCGAGCGGGTGCGGGTGGTGGTCAGCGGCGGCCGGGTACGCG
>CAZZIL010000053.1:0-1752 GCA_964654265.1 uncultured Gammaproteobacteria bacterium
GTCGGCGACGGGAACCGAGGCGCCTGCGGCATAGGAGAGGAGGCGCACGTCGGAGCGCGACCAGGACGTAAAACCGAGTTCGTCGCGGTGGCGCAACTCCCCCTCTCCGGCGCCGAGCGACGCCCAGAAGTGTCCTCCCGAGGAGGCGTGCCACGCGGCGAAGGGATGCAGGGACAGGATCTCGGTGTCGTGCTCCCCGGCGCGGTAGCCGTGCTCGGCCAGGCTCGCCCCGGCGCGGTAGTGAAGATCGGTTCGAACGAACGAGGCGAGCAGCCCCGCCTGCCAGGAGCGGGCTCCGAGCTCCGCGCCGGCACTCACGGTCTCGCTCGATCCGGTGTAGTCGAAGCCGCCGCTCTTGCCCGACAGCGATGCGAGGCCGACTGCTGGGGCGAAGACGGTGAGCACGCTCGCATCCCCGGGCGACCAGCGGCGAACGCGCTCCCGGACGGTGGTGTGGGCGGCATCGACGGCGCGGCGTGCGTGCACGGGTGCGAGTGCCTTGTGGACCGGGTTGGAGACTGGTGCGCGGGAAGAAGACGCCGGCTGCAGGGACGTGGCCGGACACCGCCACCCCGCGCCGTTCCAGTACGCATCGTCGCGTATTCGGACGGACGCGATCAGAGGGTCGTTGTCCTTCATATCGTCATCGTCCTCTTCCTTGCGGAAACTGACATCGATGCACAGCGTGTCATCGACCGCAGCGCCGAAGACGACCTGATAACGGTAGGTGTAGGTTATGCCGAGTCGGGGAACGCTGTTTGACGGGGGATGGGTGTAAGAGAGATTTCGCGTCAGGGGGTTGAAAGTTAATCGCTGGCCCAAGCTGTCTGGGATCCTGTAAACCGGCCTCGCATCGTTCTCCACCGGGCGTGCCGTACTCTCGGGCAGCTCGATGATCGTCTGTTCCTCCATCGCTGTTCGGTCCAGAGGCTGATCTCTCTGCGCAAGGCTTCGGCTTTGATCGGGGAAGCGCCACTTTGCACGTTCGGAATCGACGATGAGCAAGACGTTTTGCACGTCCGTGGCAGGCGGGGTGTCGCTGTCGGTCACCGAGTAGGTGCAGTCCGGACCTTGATACGGCGTCTCCGGGGTGCCTGACAGAACCCGGGTTTGCGTGCCGAACCCCAACCCGGGAGGGAGCACGCTGGGAGGGGGGAAGGTGCCAGGAGCAGGGTCCGGGCAATGAAGCTCGTAGGTGTATGGCGCCACTCCTCCAGTTGCTTGCCCGAACGTTATCCTGACGCGCTCGCCCACCCTCAGGGGCAGCACGTTCCCCGGCACGACGGACGCGGGAAGTCTCAGGGGCTGTGTTGCAACGCCCGTCACCTCGACCTCGACCGACCTGGAGACGGTCTGGGCGGGCTCAGCGCTGTCCGTCACCGTGTAGGTGCAGTTAGGACCCCGATAGGCCGACTCCGGGGTGCCGGACAGAACTTGGGTTTGCGGGCTGAATCCTAACCCCGCAGGGAGCACGCTGGGAGGAGGAAACGTACCGGGAGCAGGGTCCGGGCAATGAAGCTCGTAGGTGTATGGTGCCACTCCTCCAGTTGCTTGCCCGAACGTTATCCTGACGCGCTCGCCCACCCTCAGGCGCAGCACGTTCCCCGGCACGACGGACGCGGGAAGTCTCAGGGGGCTTCCGGAATCGGAGTCGACAACCAGACGAAGCCCGTAAGTCACGCTTCGCGGCGGCCGGAAGCCCCCTGAGACTTCCCGCGTCCGTCGTGCCGGGGAACGTGCTGCGCCTGAGGG
>CAZZIL010000054.1:0-2713 GCA_964654265.1 uncultured Gammaproteobacteria bacterium
CTGGCGGGGGGCGGACGGCGCGACCGTCGCCACCGCGTGGGCGCCCCTCGCATCCGACACGGAAGACCCCTTCGACTGGACCGACGAGCGCTACCGCGCCTCGGGCCAGACCTTCGCCGAGGACCTGGCGGCCGTCGCCGCGGGCGGCGTCACGAATCTCGACTACGATGCGGCGCTCGTGCCGCTCGGGCTCGCCGACGGCGTCGTCGACGCCGGCTCGCTCGCCTACCGCCCCGCCGACGCCCTCGCCGGCGTCGAGACCCGCCGGGTCACGGCCGTCGACGGCGACGCCCTCGTCCTCGAGGCCGCCCCGGACCAGGCCCCGCTCGCGGGCGCGATGGCCGTCCTCGAATCCCCCGACGTCGAGCCCCGCCTGTGGCGGGTCGAGGAGGTCCGCGAGCGCGACGACCTCACCTTCGACGTGAAGGCCCGCGCCCACCACCCCGGCCGCTACGCCGCGGTCGAGAACGCGACGCACGTCGCCCGGCCCCGGCTCTCCCTCATCCCGACGGGCGCGCTCCCCGCGCCCGCGGCCGTCACCGTCGGCGAGTACCTATATATAGAGAGCGCCCACGCCCACGTCGCCGTCGTCGTCGGCGTCGAGGCGCCCGCCGCGCCCGACCCCCGCGTGGTGCGCACCGAGATCGAGATCGTCTACCCCGACGGCGACGGCGAGTACGTCCCGCTCGCGGAGACGCGCTCCGCCGAGGCCGAGGTCCGCTACGCCGAGCCGGGCCTGTACCGCGCCCGCGCCCGCTACGTCGGCGAGCCGGCCTCGCTCCGCGGCCCCTGGACCGAGTCGCCGACGACGCATGTGCTCGGCAAGACCGCGCCCCCGGCGCCGCCCGCGAACTTCCTCCTGGACGAACTCCCCGACGGCACCCGGCGCCTCCGCTGGCGGCCCGCCCCAGACCCCGACCTCCTCGGCACGCAGCTCGCCTTCGCCGAGCGGACCTCGGCCGCCGACGCGCCCGAGTGGTCCGCCATGGCCCCCATGCACGCGGGCCACCTCGTCGCCGACCACTACGAGACGACGGAGCCGTCCGGGCCGGGCCTGTGGTGGATCGCCGCGCGCTCGCTCGACTCTTCCGGGATCGCGTCCGAGCCCGTCTTCGTCGCCGCCGAGCTCGGCCCTTCGCGCACGGGCGACTCGGGCGCGATCCTCTGGCGCAATCCGTCGTCCGAGGGATGGCCGGGCGTCGTCTTACTGGGCGAGCGGTCCGACGACGGCCTCGACGCGCTGGAGGCGGCGGGCGGGCTGGCGACGTGGGGCGACATCGAGGAGGTCCGGCAAACCGCCAACATCACCTGGGAGACCATCGGCGCCTGGAACAACTCGGACCCGGGCTTCATCACGGGTGGCGTCCAGGTCGACTACGCGACGCGATCAGTGGACCTGGGCGCCGTCCTGTCGTTCTCGCTCGAGTGGTCGGCCGACGTCTCGGGCTCGGTCGAGGTGCAGGTCAAGACGTCGGACGTCTTCGACTTGCTCACGCATCTCCCCTGGCGGACCTACGCCCCGGGCGAACTCCTCACCGCCCGCGTCGTGCGCCTGAGATGGCGCGTGTCCAACGTCATCGATGTCGTGCTTCCACAGATCGCGCGCCTCGATCATCTGCAATGGTCCGTCGTCGCGCCGAGCGCGGAGGAGCGCCTGCGCGATCTGGACACCTCGGACCTCCCCGCGAGCCCGCTCCGCGCGGGCGCCCGCGAGCTCCCGACCGCCCTCTCCCTCGTCACCGACGTATCGCTCACCCTCCAGGGCGTCGGCGGCGGGTGGAGCTGGTCGCTCGTCGCCAAGACCCCGACGCCCGTCATCGCCGTCTTCGACGGCGCCGGCGCCCCCGCCGACGCCGTCATCGACGCCGTCATCAGAGGAGTCAAGTGATGCCCTGGCCGACCGACGACATCGTGACCACGAGCCTCGACAGCAACGCCGACAAGCCGAACCGCTCCCACTTCCTGACGCTCTTCAACCGCGTCAAGGAGATGATCGCCTCGAGGGCGACCGTCAACGGCGTGGCCCCCCTCGACGCCGACTCCAAGGTCCCGGCCGCCAACCTGCCCCGCGGGGACGCCGGCGGCGTGGCCCCCCTCGACGCCTCGTCCAAGGTCCCGGTCGCCAACCTGCCCATCGCCTCTCAGAGACCCCTCGCCAGCACCAATCAGGCCGGAGGAGGGGTGATCCCCCTCGACGGGCGCATCACCTCCATTCGGCTCATTAAGGATGGCGGCACGCCGGGGCAACATGTCGACGCCAGCGTGACCGAGGACGGCCAGCTAGTCCTCACGTTCGACTTCTCAGCATAGCCAATCTGAAGCGGCACGCCCGGCCGGCCCCGAAAAGTCAAACGGCCGTTTGACATAGTCAAACCGTTTGGCCACCGTATTTCGCGATCATTTTCGGGAGTTTTTCGCGATCCTCTAGTCTTCGGGGGCTTCGTCGCGCTCTACGCCCCCATGCTCCTCCGCCCGCGCCGGGACACCGCGGCACCCGGCTGAAAGGCGCACCGAGGCGCCCCCGCACCGGAAACCGGTGCGGCGGCGGGTCGGGACGGGAACGCTCGCTACGCGAACGCGACGTTGACGCGGCGGTTGTGGCGGCCTTTCTTGTCGATCTTGGTCACCGCGACCCGGCCGATCTCTCCGGTGCGGGCGACGTGCGTTCCGCCGCAGGCCTGCAGGTCGACGTCTTCGATCTTGAGCAGCCGGA
>CAZZIL010000055.1:0-1866 GCA_964654265.1 uncultured Gammaproteobacteria bacterium
GGAAACCCCCGTCCAGGGGCGGGCGACGGGATCCGACAGGGCGCGCCGCGGGGGAAGCGGCCCCGGCCATGCGGACCCCGAACCTGCCGGCCCGCGTCAGCGCCCGGGCCCGGCCACCCCCGGCGCCGCCGGGACGGATCCCCGCCTCACGACGCCACGCGCCTCGGGCGCGGGAGCACCCCGCGCAGGTGAAACCCCGTCAGCGACGTGTCGTGCGCGGCGACCTCCTCGGGCGTGCCGCGCGCGACGATGGCGCCGCCGTCGGCGCCGCCGCCGGGGCCCAGGTCGATCACCCAGTCGGCCGTCTTGACCACGTCGAGGTTGTGCTCGATGACCACCACGGTGTTGCCGGCGTCGACCAGGCGGCCGAGCACGCCCAGCAGCATCTTGACGTCGTGGAAGTGGAGCCCGGTGGTCGGCTCGTCCAGGATGTACAGCGTGTCCCCGGTCTGGCGCCGCGACAGCTCCAGCGACAGCTTGACGCGCTGGGCCTCGCCGCCCGAGAACGTCGGGGCGCTCTGCCCGAGCTTGACGTAGCCCAGGCCGACGTCCACCAGCGTCTGCAGCTTCTCGCGCACCTTCGGGATGTTCGCGAAGTGCGCCAGCGCCTCCTCGACCGTCATCCCCAGCACCTCGCTGACGTTCTTCCCCTTGTGGCGCACCTCCAGCGTCTCCGGGCCGTAGCGCGTGCCGTGGCACGCGTCGCACGTGACGTAGACGTCGGGCAGGAAGTGCATCTCGATGCGCATCACGCCGTCGCCCTGGCAGCGCTCGCAGCGCCCGCCCTTGACGTTGAACGAGAAGCGGCCGGGGCCGTAGCCGCGCTCGCGCGCGAGGCGGGTCTCGGCGAACAGCTCGCGCACCGGGGTGAACAGCCCGACGTAGGTCGCCGGGTTCGACCGCGGCGTGCGACCGATCGGGCTCTGGTCCACGTTGACGACCTTGTCGACCAGGCGCAGCCCGTCGATGCGGTCGTGCTCCAGCGGGGACCCCAGGCTGTGGTACAGGTCCCGCGCCAGCGCGCGGTGCAGGATGTCCTTGACCAGCGTCGACTTGCCGGACCCGGAGACGCCGGTGACGCAGGTCATCACCCCCAGCGGGAACTCCGCGTCGATCCCGCGCAGGTTGTTGCCGCGCGCGTTGCGAACCACCAGGCTCTTGCGCCCGCGACGGCGCCGCGCCGGGACCCCGATGCGCAGGTCCCCGCGCAGGTAGCGCCCGGTGAGCCCGTCCGAGCGCTCGACCTCCGCCGGCGTCCCGGCGGCGACGACGGCGCCGCCGTGGACGCCCGCCGCCGGGCCCAGGTCGATCACGTGGTCCGCGCTGCGGATCGCCTGCTCGTCGTGCTCCACCACGATCACCGTGTTGTTCAGGTCCCGCAGCCGGAACAGCGTGCGCAGCAGCCGCTCGTTGTCGTGCGCGTGCAGCCCGATCGACGGCTCGTCAAGCACGTAGGTCACGCCCGTCAGGCCCGACCCGACCTGGCTCGCCAGACGGATGCGCTGCGCCTCGCCCCCAGACAGCGTGTTCGCCGCCCGCCCCAGGCTCAGGTAGCCCAGCCCGACGTCCACCAGGAACCCCACGCGCTCGCGAATCTCCTTCAGGATCCGCTCCGCGATCCGCCCGCGCATCTCGTCGAAGCGAATCCCGGCCACAAACCCCTGAAGTTCCGCGAGCGCGAGTCCGCCGACCTGGTGGATGCCGCGCCCGGCGACGAGCACGGAGCGCGCGGGCGCGCTGAGTCGTGCGCCGCCGCACTGCGAGCACACGCGGGTCACGCGCAGCTTGCCGAGCTCCTCGCGGATGAACGGCGACGTCGTCGCGTGGTAGCGCCGCTCGATCTCGCCGACGACGCCGTCGAACGCG
>CAZZIL010000056.1:0-6706 GCA_964654265.1 uncultured Gammaproteobacteria bacterium
GCGCGCCTCAAGCATCCCGCGCACGAGGGCCTCCGCGCCCGGCATGTCGCCGGCGAGCGCCCGGCTCGCGGGCGGGCCGTCGACCACGTCCTCCCAGAACAGGCGGCGCGCGGACTCCGGCAACGCCGCCTGGACCGCCGAGCGCACGCGGCCGCACAGCTCGGCCACCCGGCCGAGCCCGGGCGGGAGCAGCCCCTCGATCCGCGCGCGAAGCCGACGCGCCAGCACCGGGGATCGCCCCGACGAGGAGATCCCGACCGTGACCGGGCCGCGGTCGACGATTGCAGGGAAGATGAAGTCGCAGTGCCGCGGGCTGTCGACCACGTTGAGCGGGACGCCCGCCGCGCCGGCGTCGCGGCGCACCCGGTCGTTCAGCGCCGGGTCCCCGACCGCGACGACGCACAGCGCGCACCCGTCCAGGTCCGCCCGCCGGTAGCGGCGCCGGCGTACCGAGCCGCCGGCGCGGCGCGCCTGCCCGGCGGCCTCGTCGCCGACCGACGGCGCGACGACCCGCGGGCGCGCCCCGGCCCGGCACAACAGCCCCAGCTTGCGGGAAGCGGCCTCGCCGCCGCCGACCACCAGCACGGCGTGGCCCCGAAGGTCCATGCACAGAGGCAGATAGTCCATCGGAAACGCGCGCATTGTGGGGGCGCGCCGCGCGGGCGCGGTCTGACTCCGTCACGCTTTCCTATGGCGATGCGGAATAGGCGACGCGGGCACCACCCGGCGCGCGGGAACGGCCTGCCCAAGCTCCCCACTCCCCCGGTCGCGTGTATAATCCCCCCTGAGGTCACGCAAGGAGGCCACCCCATGGACATCTTCCACTTCAAGGGAAAGGAAAGCGTCAGGAACCACCACCTGGCCGCCCCTTACCACGAGCTGGTCCCGGTACCGGCGAAGTCTGTGCTCGCGCCGGGCGAGAAGCCCAACATGAACGGCAACCTCGTCATCCACGGGGACAACCTACTGGCCCTGAAGGCGCTCCTCCCCACCCATGCGGGCAAGGTTGACGTGATCTACATCGACCCGCCCTACAACACCGGCAACGAGAAGTGGGCGTACAACGACAACGTGGACAGTCCCATCCAGCGGGAGTGGCTCGGGAAGGTCGTGGACAAGGAGGACCTCACCCGCCATGACAAGTGGTGCTGCATGATGTGGCCCCGTCTCAGGCTGATGCGGCTGTTGCTCGCGGAGACCGGCGCCATCTTCGTCTCCATCGACGACAACGAGCAACACCGGCTGCGCATGCTCATGGACGAGATCTTCGGCGAGGACAACTTCGTCACCAATATCGTCTGGGAGAAAAAGTACTCCCCGGCAAACGATGCCAAGTACTTCTCTTCCAACCACGACTTCGTGGTGTGCTACGCGAAGAACAAGGACAAGGACGGGTGGGAAAGAAGACTCCTGCCCCGAACAGAGTCAACGGACAAGTACTACCAGTACGATGACAACGACGGGAACGGAAGCTGGCAGAGCGGCGACCTCACTGTCAAGACGTACTCGCCTGACATGGATTATCCGATCGTCAATCCGAACACTGGCCAAGAGCACTGGCCACCACACGGGACTTGCTGGCGCTTCACCAAGAAGCGCATGGAGGAACTGATCGCCGAGGATCGCGTGTTCTGGGGGAAGACCGGGAGAGGCGTCCCTCGACTGAAGCGCTATCGCAAGGAGGTCAGGCAAGGTATCGTGCCAAAGAGTCTGTGGCGCTACGACCATGTCGGCCACACGGATCGCGCCCGCAAGGCACTGAAGGCGATATTCCCCGATGAGCGCCGTCCTTTCGAAAACCCGAAACCCGTCCCCTTGATCGAGCTGATCCTTCAGATCGGGGGCGGTCCCGATGCCGTGGTGCTCGATTCCTTCGCCGGGTCCGGGACAACCGCGCACGCGGTGCTCTCCCTGAACCCAAAGGACAGCGGAACGCGGAAGTTCGTCCTTGTCGAGTGCGAGGACTATGCCGACACCACAACGGCAGAGCGGATCCGGCGCGTGATCCGCAAGGACGACGACTTGGCGCCCATGGACACCTCCTTCACCTACCACGAGCTGGGGGAATCGCTTGCCTCCAAGTCGCTGCTCACCGGGAACCTTCCCTCCTGGGAAAATCTTGCCCGCTACCTGTTCTTCACCGCAACCGGGGAGCACCTGTCCGGGGAGGAGAGCGACGAGCAGGCGTTCTACGCGGGCAGCTCGAGACTGTACGAGGTGTACCTGTACTACCGACAGGACTTGGACTTCCTGAAAGAGGAGGCCCTGACACTCGAGAAGGCGAAGGAGATACCGCCGGCACCGAAGGGGAAGAGGCGCCTGGTCTTCGGCCCCTGCAAGTTCGTCAACGACGACATGCTCCACCAGCTTGGCATCGAGTTCTGTCGCCTCCCCTTCGACATCATGGTCCCAGTGACCCAACTCGAGGAGTAGACCCGTGCAGCTGAAGACCTTCCAGAAGCGTGTCCTCGGCGAATTGCGGGCATACCTCGACCCGCTCGCGAGAGCAAGGGACGACAGACGCAGATTGTTGGAGCACGATGACCCTGCTGTCGCGGACCTGGCAAAAGACACACACTTCCCAGCGAAGGCGTGGCCGAAGTCCCTAGGGGCCTATTCCCTCGCAGTCACGGGCGACGGCGAGCCAGTCCCCGACGTCACGGTAAAGGTCCCGACGGGTGGCGGCAAGACCCTGCTTGCCTGCCACGCGATCGCCGAGATCCAGCGCCTGTACATCGAGAGCACCAAGGGACTGGTCGTGTGGATCGTCCCATCGCACCAGATCTATCGCCAGACGCACCATGCGTTGCGCGACCGGGAGCACCCCTACCGGGTGGCGCTTGAGAACGCCTTGGCAGTCCCGCCGACCGGCATCAATGTCACCGAACGCGAAAAGCCCCTGACACCCGGGGACCTTGAAGGATGCCTGACCATCATGCTGCTGATGTTGCCGGCCGCGAACAGAAAATCCAAGGACCTGCTGAGGATGTACCGCGATTCCGGGAGATATGCCGCGTTTTTCCCTCCGGACGCCGACCTCCAGACACACCGGGCACTGTCGAGGCAAATCACGAACCTCGACCTCCTCGCCCCCGGGTCACGGGACCACCAAGTGCAGACCTCCCTCGCCAACCTGCTGAGGATCAACCGCCCGGTGATTGTCGTCGACGAGGGGCACAAGGCGTACTCCGGCAACGCGCGCGCCACCATACTGGGATTCAACCCGTCGTTCATCCTCCAGCTGAGTGCCACCCCGAAGGAGGGCGCAAACGTCCTGGTCGAGGCGACCGGGCGCGAGCTGGACCGGGAAGAGATGATCAAGATCCCCATACACGTGACTCCCGCCCCAGAAGAGGCCGATTGGCGGACCACCATGTTGCGCGCCAAGCGGGAGCGCGACAGGCTAGAGAGAGAGGCCGACGACTTCAGACAGAACTCCGGCCGCCATATCCGACCGATCTGCCTGGTCCAGGTGGAAAGGACCGGACAGGACCAGCTCCTGTCGGGGCATATCCATGCCCAACACGTCCGCGAGTACCTGGTCAACGACTGCAACGTCCCCGAGGATCAGGTCGCGATCAAGTCAAGCGATCGGGACGACATCGAGAAGGTCGACCTGCTGTCCGAAGACTGCCCTGTGCGCTTTGTCATCACCAAGAAGGCGTTGCAGGAGGGGTGGGACTGTGCGTTCGCCTACGTTCTGGTGGTGCTAACCAACCCGGCGTCGAGGGAGAGTCTGACGCAGTTGGTCGGCCGCGTGTTGCGCCAGCCGGGCGCAAGGCGCACGGGTGTTCCCGACCTTGACAAGTGCCGGGTGTTCTCCTATCGCACACAGTCGGTCGCGCTTCTGAGGAAGATAAGCGACGAACTGGAGAAGGAGGGACTGGGCGACCTCAAGGGGCGGATCTTCTCGGACTCGGCGACCCGGGCGGCACCTAAGATGGTCCGGCCCAAGCTCCGCGGCCGCCTCAAGGATTACGAGGGGAGACTATACCTGCCGGTCTTCTCCGTCCTGCGCGGCGACACCTGGGAGCCGATCGACTTCGAGAACGACATCCTCGCACACGTGGCGTGGGACCAAATCCTCGGTCAGGGAAGCGAGATGGGGAAACAGATCAACGTCAAGAACCCGCGCAAGCCAAGCGACTATCTGAAGTATCTCCCCGGAGACGATGCCAAGAAAGTGGCGGGAAGTCACCAAGACATCGGAGGCGTGGACCCTGTCCTGATGACGCGTGAGCTGACGGCGCACACCGCCAACGCGTGGCGGACGTGGGACCTGGTGCTCGATATCATCGCAAGCCTGCGGGACCGCCACAGCGAGAGTGTGCTGGAGGAGAACTACGTCCACATCCTCGAGACGGTCCGGAGGCTGGTCGAGGTGGAGCTGGACCGCCATTGCGAATCCGTCTTCCGCTCCCGCCTGAAAAAGGGGGAGATCACCTTCAGGTTACTCGAACACCAGGCGGGGAACGCGATCTCGAAGGTCAGGCCCGTCCCTGAACCGAACCGCCTGTATATCGACGATGTCGCCCCCAAGAAGAGCTTGTTCAGCCCCTACGACCGCTACGACTTCAACAGTCTTGAGACCAGTGTAGCGATCTGCCTCGATCGACAGGCAAAGCTGCTGTGGTGGCATCGCATGGCCACCGGGGCCGGCTACCGGATACAGGGATGGAGGCGCCACCGCATACACCCCGACTTTCTCGCGTCAAGGAAGCCCACCAAGGAGGAAGCACAGACGAGTATCTTCGTCATCGAGACCAAGGGACTGCATCTCGTCAACGATGACACGGAGTACAAGCAGGCGATCTTCGACCTGTGCAACACGCACACACCGGTGGCCAAGACTTGGCACGACCTCGGCCTGGGCTTCGACGAGCACGTCTTCTCCTTCAAGGTCGTGATCGAGAACGAGTGGGAGAACGTCCTGAACGGACTCTTCGAGTAGGCCCCAACACCCACCGGGGAAGCCGGGGAAGCGCGCACTCTCCCAGTGCCCGGGGAGCGGGCGCGCCCGCGGCCATGAGGACGGGCTGGGCAAGGTGCCCGGACTTACTGCACGCGATGGGACGCGGCCTTCGTCCGCCGACTGTGTCACGATCCCCGGGCGAGATGGCCCTTCGGGGGAAAACTCTCCCGTCAACCGAATCCACCGGAAGGCCTGTTCCCCTCCCTTTGGCGTTGCGCTGCGCGACCGACCGATGTCCCGGCAACAGCGGGACGGCCTCCCGAAGCCGCAAGCATCCCGGCACCGTATACCCGAGGCGGCAAGACCGTCTACGGCAGGGCGGACCCCCACCCCGGCAGGGCCTCCCACACGCGAACCTGAACGACAGCGCCTCCGGCCCGGGACGAGCGCGACCGCCGACCCTCCATCGCCAGTGATGGGGGCTTCGTCCGGGACCCGACGACCCAGTGTTACGCACGTCCCGGACAGCGCCACCCCCACCGGACCGCGGCAACCCGCCGACCCGCCGCCGGAAGCCCGGTTTGCGGTACAATTCCTGCAAAGGAGAGCCTTCGCATGCCAAAGGAGACCTTCCACACCGACCGGGTGCGCCCGCGGCACTGATCGACATCGTCAACAGCTGCTAGTCGGTGAACGAGTGCCTAGCCGTGCCGGACCTAGGGGGCGAGGGCCCGGAGGAGGCGGAGGAGCCGCAGAACCGGAGCAGGCAGTTCTCCGCCTCGCTGAAGAACACCGCCAAGAAGACGCTCGCGGGGGCGAAGTCCTCCGCCGAGTTCGTGAAGCACCTGCACACGCTGGAGCTGGACGCGGTCATCGACCTTGAGGTCAGCGTGCGCTCTGCCTTGGTCGCGCGCAACTGAGGAGCCTCAGGCTGCCAGTGGCGTGCCCGCAGCCCAGTTCATCGATCCGTCATCAACCCCCCTGAGCGACAGATCCGCACCACGAAGCAGTTCACCTCGATGATCTCCCACCCGTTGTCGGCGAGTCACGGGGAGGACGAGGAAGAAGGTCCGCGTCACAAGAAGACTCACCGGTAGACCCGGTAGACCAACCCCTTTGCCCGCCCCTTTGTGGCACAGCTTACTTCCCCTTGGGGACGCCCTCGTAAGCCCCGCTTGGGACTGAAGGACCGGGAAGACGCGACCTCGTACGGCGGAGCGGCACGCCGACGACAACGGGAGTCGGTTCGCCCATCGGTCGGGCTCAAGCGACAGACCCTCCACTCGATCAAGCAGACCCGGAGGCCGAGGGCGGACAACCTGCGCAGGCTCTGCAAGCACCACGACATCAGCACCGACCGGCTACTGCTCGGAAGGCAGCTTCCCCGGCACCGGCCACGGGCAACGCGCACTCGCACGATGCCTTGGACCGAGGCGTCGCCCTGATGCCGACGAGACCGGCGAGCGCACTCTCACCCTGCCCGGACGCCTCGCGATCCCGAAGACCCACCTGCGGATGGCTTGGTCGACGACGACCACATGACCCCTGCCCTCACCCAGGGAGTCATCGTCGTCTTCACCGCAAGGTTCACGGCCAACGCCGGCCTCTACGTGATGAGAGAGAAGACCGGCACCCCGCTACCCCGCCGACGCACCGTGCGCACGGCGAGCTCGAACCGCTTCTGGTCAACCCCGAGGTGCCCGTCACTCCCACGACCTTGCGCAACACGGCCAGGAGAAAAGTGGTCTGGTTCGAGGCCCGCCCTGAGACGCCGCTACCGCGACACCCCCTCGC
>CAZZIL010000057.1:0-3521 GCA_964654265.1 uncultured Gammaproteobacteria bacterium
GCGGACTACCACCCTTGGCTGATCGCGGTCTTAGCCGCAGGAACGCGTGAGAGCAACCCCGAGGATGGGGGGAGGATTCTACCCGACCCGGTTCCCGGCGACGATCGGCCCGCGTTGATGTGCCTGGCGCATGCCTTCATGCGCATGCGCGCGCAGGATGTTCGTCTCGGCTTCCGCCGGTCCGCCCCGAGTGTCACAATCGTCGGCACCATCATCCCCGGGCTGCCCGCGGACAGCCGACAGGTGCGCACAAGCGCCGCCATGTCGACAGGGAACGCAGCAGCGTATCGTCCCATCAGAGCGGGGATCGCTCGCCAGCAACACCAACACGCGGGAACCTTCTGGCGTCAGGACTGCGGTGCCGCGTCGCCCACGCACGCTGGTACAATGGTCACCGGGATGGACTGGACCGCGACTTCGCTGGAGCGGCTGACCGAGAGTCAGCTGCGCGATGCGCTGGCCGCCGGCGAACTGGACCCGGTGGGCCTTGTGCCGGCACCCCCGCTGGAGAAGATGCGGCCTCCCGACTCGAAGCTGACCGCGCTGATGCTCATCGCCGCGACCAACCCAAACCCCGACCTGATTGATGTGCTCGTTGAGGCCGGGGCTGTGGTGGACGCGATCAGTCCGGAGTCGTCGATGACCGCCCTGTCGCTCGCGGCGGCGGCGAACCCGAACGGGGAGGTCGTGACTCGCCTGATCGAACACGGGGCGGACTGCGAGCGCCGAGACAACCTGGGGTGGTCACCGCTCGTTTACGCGGCGCTTATGGGCAACAAGAAGGCGGTCCTTGCCCTCATCCCGCATGTGCCGAACCTTGACGCCTTGGACCCGCGTGGCTGGACCGCGTTGGCCTACGCGCTTGCCCGCCGCCACCTCGACATCGCCGAGGTGCTGATGGCGGCCGGTGCGGGGAAGAACGCCCCGGCGGACGGCACGCCGGACTTGGCTCGTGCGTACAGGAGTGGCTGCAAAGCCGACGGCATCCAACCCTCGCCTGAGGTACTCGCCTGGCTCGCCCGCTGAGGGCTTCCGCACACGCCTCCCGGGCGGGCGCAATCCGCGCCCTGTGCGGGTCTTGCATGCCAGCGGATGATGTCGCCCCGAATGCGCCGCCCACGACAGGGGTGATGCTTGTTGCCGTCCGGGCCGACCGGAAGCTACCGCCGGTTGCCATCGGCGCGTTCGCGGGTCACCCATCGTTGCCGGACCACAGGCGATAGGTTGCGGGCAGAGGCGGTCCGCCTCGCCGATCTCCCTCCCGTTGCCCGCGGGTCACGGGCCGAGCGCACGACCGCACTCGTCGCGGACCCCGGTCGCCCCGGCAACCAGCGACAATCCACCCGCGCTCACCCCCGAGTCCTCCAGCCTCTTGGGCGAGGGCCAGGTGCGCCCGGTCTCGGTGGTTCGCCTCCGCGCGACCGCGTCAGACAAGCGGCTTGGTCAGGTCGACCAAGTCGCGCAGCTCGCTGTTGGTCATGTCGGTCAGCCACTTGTCGCCGGACTGGACGGTCAGGTCCGCGAGCTCCTGCTTGCTCTCCAGCATCGCGTCGATCTTCTCCTCGAGGGTGTTCTCGGTCACCAGCAGGTGCACCTGCACCCGTTGGGTCTGGCCGATCCGGTGCGCGCGGTCCGTCGCCTGTCGCTCGACGGCGGGATTCCACCAACGGTCGAAGTGGATCACCTGCGTCGCCGCCGTCAGGTTCAGTCCGGTCCCGCCCGCCTTGAGCGACAGCACCATGTTGCGCTTGGCGGGATCGCCCTGGAAGGCGTCGACAACACCGTCCCGGGCCGTCCTCGCCAGTCCGCCGTGAAGGAACAGCGGCTCCTCGCCCGTCTCGGCGCGGATGGCGCCGACCAGCAGCTTGCCCATCTCGACGTACTGGGTGAACACCAGCGCCTTCTCCCCGGTCTCCTGCAGTTCAGCCAGGATCTCCAGGCACAGTGCGAGCTTGCCGGATTCCGACGGGGACGCCGTCTGCCGGCCGAGGAAGTGGGCCGGGCTGTTGCACACCTGCTTGAGCTGGGTCAGCATCTTCAGGATCAGGCCCCGCCGCCTGATGTTGCGCGGGTCCCGGTCGTCCCCGGCGCCGACAATCTCCGCCATCATCGTGTCGATCGTCGCCTGGTAGAGCGCCGCCTGCTTCGCGGTGAGCGAGCAGTACTGCTTGCCCTCGATCTTCTCCGGGAGGTCCTTGACGATCCTCTTGTCCGTCTTGAGCCGTCGCAGGATGAACGGCCCGGTGAGCCGGTGGAAGCGCCGGAGCGCGCCCTCGTCGCGCTCGCGCTCGATCGGGCGCGCCAGCTCGGCGCGGAACCCTTGGCGCGAGCCGAGGTACCCGCGGTTGGTGTAGTCGAAGATGCTCCAGTAGTCGTCGAGGCGGTTCTCGACCGGCGTGCCGGTCAGCGCGACGCGCGCGACCGTCTCGTAGCCCTTGATCGCCTTGGCCTGCTTGGTCGCCGGGTTCTTGAGCGCCTGGGCCTCGTCGACCACCATCAGGTCCCAGTTGAGCTCCCCGATCGTCTTCGCGTCGCGCCACGCGATCCCGTAGCTGGTGACGGCCACATCGTGCCGCGAGAGGTCGAGGTCGCGGGAACCCCCGTGGTAGATCTGCGTGCGCAACGCGGGCGCGAAGCGACGGATCTCGCGCACCCAGTTCGTGAGCAGCGCGGTGGGCGCGACCACCAACGTCCTGTGCGACGGGTCGCGCAACGTGCGATGCAGGATGAGCGCGATCGCCTGGAGTGTCTTGCCGAGACCCATGTCGTCGGCGAGGATCGACCCGAAGCCAACGTCGGCGTTCTGCGCCAGCCACTCGAACCCGGTGCGCTGGTACGGCCGCAGCACCTTGTCAAGGTCGCCCGGCGGGGCCGGGGGATTGCGCGGCGACAGGATATCCCGGAGCAGCCGCTCGACCGACGGGTGGAGGATCACCTCGGACCCGTCGTGCTCGCGCGACAGGGCCGCCCGCAGCACATCGAAGTGGGAGAGATCCTCAGGCTCGAACTCGTGCCTGTCGATCTCTTCGGAGAGATAACCGGTGTCGAGGCGCACGTACTGCCCGCCCACGTGCACGACGTCCGTGCGTTTTTCGTAGCTCCACCGCGGCCGCTTGGGGAGACTCGCCCTCGCCGCCTTCACCATCCGCTCGAACTCGTCGACCGGGAAGACGGCATCGCCGACAGCGACCACCCAGTCGAACTCCGCCAGCGAGGTCAGGTCGAAGATCCCGGTGACCGTCGCCCCGCTCAGCGACATCCGGTGGCACAGGCGCGGCCTGCGCGGCGACCGTAGCTGCTCCGCGACCTCCATCTTTGCCTCGAATCTTTGGCCGGCCTCGATCACCTTCGGCACCACCTCTTGGTAACGCGACAGCGGGAGCGAGAGGTTGAGCTGTTCGCGGTACCCGACGGTCGTTGGCAAATCGTGGCCGACGGCGGTCCCGACGGCGCCCAGCGCCATGAGAAGCCAGGTCGTCGGCTGGCGGTCGAGGATCTCGCCGAGCGGCGCCGGCTTCCCG
>CAZZIL010000058.1:0-1513 GCA_964654265.1 uncultured Gammaproteobacteria bacterium
GCCAGGCACACCGCGACGATGGTGGCCATGTCCCCGTGGACCTCTGCCCAGTTGTCCAGTGGATAGACATCGCCCGCCTCCCGCTCAAACGGGCGTTCCTTGCCCGATTCCATTATGGCAACGAGCAGGCCGATCATCTCGGCCTGTTCGAGGGCTGTCAGGGCGTCCCGGTCATACCGGACCCTGAGGACGAGAGGTCTCAGGCGGGAGAGCACCTCGTCGGGTCCCCGTGCGCGGTCGAACGCGACGCCTGTCTCCCGCGCGTGCGCCTCGGGTGGCGGGGGGAGTGGCCAGGCCGGCGCGATGCCGACGGGGTGTCGCACCGTCGCTGTCGGTTGCAACGCGCCGCTTGCCGTGCGGGTCCCCGCCGATGGCGCGCCTCCCGTGGCCGCACCCGGTCCGCCAAGGGACACGGTACCCCCCGAGGACTGGGGTTCTCCAACCGCTCCGATGCCTTGATGGTCGCTTCCTTGTGTCATCGTGCGCCAAGTGTAGCACACTTTGGCTTGGTGGGTCTCCTCTTGGTCGCTCTTGCCTGCGCGGTGTTCATCCGGCACCTTCGGCAACCCACCGTAACCGCGCGACAGGCGCGCCGGGCCTCGCGCGGGGGATCCGGGCATGTCCGCGGCGCGCAACTGACGCCTCCCCGATCAGCACAACGGAGCTGGTGACCGCGGTGGAGAGTGTCGCGGTCCCCGCGGGCCGGGACCCGGGCGAGTCGTGGGAAAGGCTGACACACCTCGGGTTGGTGTGGGAGCCTTCCAAGCAGGACCTCTGTGAACCGGGAATCCCGCCGCCTTGCCGGCATATCGTTGACAAGGCGGGCGTGTCGGTCCCGCCGTCCCTGAAGGCGTGACCGGGCCCGGGCATCGCGCTGGCGCCGTCCCCGGGCCTTTGCGCACGGGTCGGGGCGGATAGCCCGCGCGATGGCGGGGCCGTCCCCGCCGGCGTGGAGGGACTTCGGCGGTCCGCGCCGTGCCGTTGTTGGTCGATCCCGGTCCCGGGGGACATGCGCCGGGCATGCGACCTTCCGCGGAGTGCCAGCCCGATCGCGGTGCGTCCCGGTCACGCCAATTGCCACCGTGCGCAACCGCGACAGACTCTTGCGACGGCGGTGACGGGCCGCCGCCCCTCCACGTGACCGCAGAGCGTGCGCGAAACCGTGTGTCCCCTGTCGCGGTGTCCTCCCGCAGGTTTCCGGTTCTTGGTGGCGCAGGCTGGCGTCTCTTGGTCCCCGGGCCATCGGGGTTTCTGGCGCCCTGACGCCTCGTGTCTCGGCGGTTTCCTTTGCGTCCGGACTCGCCGATGTCCCGGGGACACGACAGGAACCTCCGGCAATCTTCCAGGCACCCGGGGCTCAGCCAAAGAACCCCCGCATCACGGTGAAGGTTTCGGCAAGCTTCTCGCGCAGCCTCTTGAAGTGCGCTCTCTGGTCCGGGGTGCCGGGAGGGAAGATGAGTGCGCGACAGACATCCGCGTGGGCCCGGTCGTGTTTCGTCGCGGTGTCGTAGAC
>CAZZIL010000059.1:0-15664 GCA_964654265.1 uncultured Gammaproteobacteria bacterium
TCGTCCTCGCGGCCGGCGGGATGGGCGCACGTGCCCTCGTCGGCAAGCCGCCGCACCGGCTGGTCCTCGTCCGGCGCCAGGCGGAGCTCGCCGGCGATCCCGGGCCTGGGGGTGGCGCCGGCCAGCAGCCTAAGCACCGGCTTGCGGTCGGTGACATGCCCGTTCATGATCTGCTGGACGATGGTCATCGACGGGTCGTGCCGGTCCTCCATGCCATCGTTGTTGTAGTCCGGGCAGGGCAGGTAGGGCCGGTTCGCCGGGATCCAGTAGGAACGCACTGCCGCGCGCTCCTCCATCGGGTCGGCCCCCAGGTCCCTCAGCTCCGGGAGGTGGAACAGCGGGTCATCGGGGTCGGGCGTGATGAACGTGTCCGCGATCGCGTACTCGCGGGTCTCGATGACGTAGCGCAGCCCCGGGGTGCGATGCCGCATTGCGTAGCCGACAATGGCGGCGTGGATGTCGTCCATGTGCGCCCGCGTCTCGGCGACCCGGTCGGCCTCCTGCTTGCGTTGCAACGGGACCACCGCGCCGCCCATGATGATCGCGAAGGCGACCAGCACGATGAACATCTCGATGAGGGTGATTCCGCGCGACGCGCGGCGGCGCACCCGGCTCGGCTCTCGGCAACGCATTCCGCTATTCTAACCCCAACGGCGGCGCGGGGCGACCGCCAAAGCCCCGGCGCACGGTTATAATCCGGCGCCATGGCGAAATTCGTCTTTGTGACCGGCGGGGTGGTGTCGTCCCTGGGCAAGGGCGTGGCCTCCGCCTCCCTGGGGGCGGTCCTCGAGGCGTGCGGCCTGCGCGTCGACATCATCAAGCTCGACCCGTACATCAACGTGGACGCCGGCACGATGAACCCGTTCCAGCACGGGGAGGTCTTCGTGACCGAGGACGGCGCGGAGACGGACCTGGACCTCGGGCACTACGAGCGCTTTCTCACCCGCAAGATGCGGCGGGAGAACAACATCACGTCCGGGCAGATCTACCGCGACGTCATCCGCGCGGAGCGCAAGGGGGAGAACTACCTGGGGGAGACCATCCAGGTGATCCCGCACATCACCGACGCGATCAAGTCGGCGATCCTCGCGCACGCCGGCGGCGGAACCGACGTGGTGATCGTCGAGGTCGGCGGCACCGTCGGGGACATCGAGTCCCTCCCGTTCCTGGAGGCGATCCGGCAGATGCACCTGGACCTTGCGCCGGACGACACCTGCTTCGCCCACATGACCTTGATCCCCTACGTCGAGTCGGCGGGGGAGGCGAAGACCAAGCCGACACAGCACTCGACGCGGGCCTTGCGCGAGATCGGCATCCAGCCGGACCTGCTCCTGTGCCGCCTGCACCGCGACACGCGCTTCGGCGAGCCGCAGCAGCGCAAGATCGCGCTGTTCGCGAACCTCCGCCCGCAACGCGTGTTCCCGGTGCGCGACGTCGACAACATCTGCCGCCTGCCGGTCGCCTTCGCCGACATGGGGCTCCACCAGGCGGTCGCGGAGGCGCTCGGCCTGGAGCTCCCGGAGGCGCGCCTCGGCCAGTGGGAGGAGATCTCCAAGGCGCTGGACCGACCGGCGCCGGAGGTCACGGTCGCCATCGTCGGGAAATACGCCCGGCTGGTCGACTCCTACAAGTCGCTCAACGAGGCGCTGGTGCACGCCGGCATCCACGCCGGGGCCAAGGTGGACATCCGCCACATCGAGTCCGAGGACGTCGCCCGGAACGGCGCCGAGTCGACCCTTGCGCTCGCCGACGCGATCGTGATCCCCGGGGCGTTCGGCACGCGCGGCATGGAGGGCAAGATCGCCGCGATCCGCCATGCGCGCGAGCGCCGGGTCCCGTTCCTCGGGATCTGCGCCGGCATGCAGGCGGCGATCATCGAGTTCGCCCGCGACGTCGCCAACCTGGACGCGGACTCCGAGGAGTTCGACGAGAAGACCAAGTGCCCGGTGATCCACTTCCTGGACGAGTGGAACGGCCGCGACGGCCGCGTCAGCCGGTCGTTCGACGACGACGTCGGCGGGACCATGCGCCTGGGCAACGACGAGTGCCGGCTGCACCCGGACTCGCTGGTCCGCAAGGCCTACGGCAAGGACACCGTCACCGAGCGCCACCGCCACCGCTACGAGTTCAACGTCGGCTACCGCGCGGCGCTGGAGAAGGCGGGTATGAGCTTCCCGGGCTGGAACCGCAGCGGCGAGCTGTGCGAGGTGGTCGAGGTGCGCAGCCACCCCTGGTTTGTCGCGTGCCAGTTCCACCCGGAGTTCAGCTCGAACCCGCGGGACGGGCACCCCCTCTTCACCAGCCTGGTCGAGGCTGCCGCCAGGCATGCCGAGAAGCGAATCCCCGCGGGCTCCGAGGCCGCCTGACAGCGGCGGGGGGGCGGCGCTCCCCGCCCTCGACGGGGACCCGGCCCGTCCGCTCTTCGTCATCGCCGGGCCCTGCGCGGTCGAGGGCGAGTCCATGCTGCTGGAGACCGCCGAGGCGCTCGCGAAGACCTGCGGCGACCTCGGGGTCCCGCTCGTTTTCAAGTCGTCGTACGACAAGGCGAACCGCACCTCCGGCGGCTCCGGGCGCGGACCCGGGATCCGCGCCGGGCTCGACGCGCTCGCGCAGGTGCGCCGCCGCGTCGGCCTGCCGGTGCTCACCGATGTCCACGAGGCCGCTCAGGCGGCCGAGGCGGCCGAGGTCGCCGACATCCTCCAGGTGCCGGCGTTTCTCTGCAGGCAGACGGACCTGCTCGCCGCGTGCGGCAGGACCGGCCGGCCGGTGAACATCAAGAAGGGGCAGTTCCTCGCGCCGGGGGACATGGCCCACGCCGCGCAAAAGGCGCTGGACGCCGGGGCGCCCGCGGCGCTGCTGTGCGAGCGCGGCTCCTGCTTCGGCTACCGGGACCTGGTGGTCGACATGCGCGCCCTCGTCGAGATGCGCGACCTCGGGCACCCGGTCGTCTTCGACGCCACCCACTCGGTGCAGCAGCCCGGCGCCGGCCAGGGCGAGACCGGCGGGGCGCGCCGCCTCGCGGCGCCGCTCGCGCGCGCCGCCGTCGCGGTGGGGATCTCCGGGCTGTTTGTCGAGGCGCACCCGGACCCCGGCCGCGCGGTCTCCGACCGCGCGACCCAGCTGCCGCTTGCGCGGTTCCGCGACTTCCTGGAGCCTCTGGTCGAGATCGACCGCTCGGTCAAGCGCGACCCCGGGGCGCGCTGGCTCGAGAACACCCTTCCCGGCTGACCCGGGGTCCTGTCGCCCGGGGATGACGACGCCCAAGCCGGTCGGGGGGGACCGCCCGTGGCTGAGCATCGCCCTGATGGTGTGCGGGATGCTGATCGCCCCCGTCGGCGACATCGCCGCGAAGCTGCTGAGCGACAGCCTGCCCGTCGTCGAGATCGCCTGGCTGCGCTCGGTCGGCCAGGTCTTGCTGCTCTACCCGTTCATCCACGCGCTGCACCGGTCGTGGCCGCGCCGGCTCGCGTCCGACGCGCGCACCTTTTTCCTGATGGGGTCGCTCTGGGCGATGTCGACCCTCGCGTTCTTCACCGCGATCAAGCACAACCCGGTGCCGAACTCGCTGGCGGTCTTCTTCGTGTGCCCGATCGCCGTGACCGCGCTGGCGCCGACCCTGCTCGGCGAGCGCTTCCGCATCGGCCGGCTCGCCGCGGTGCTCGCCGGCTTTGTCGGCGTCCTGTTCGTGCTGCGGCCCGGCGGGGACTACCACCCGGCCATCCTGCTCAGCCTGGCGGCCGGCGTCTGCTACGGCCTCTACCTGATGGGGCACCGGAAGCTCTCCAGGCGGATCGCCCCGCTGGAGAAGACGTTCATCTCGGGACTGACATCGTTGGCGCTCCCGCTCCCGCTGGTCCTTTGGTTCTGGGAGTGGCCGGGCGCGCAGCACCTGCCCATGCTGGCGGTGCTCGCCCTCGCCACCGCCGGCAGCCACTACCTGATCGCGCTCGCGAGCGAGTTCGCCGACGCCTCGGTCTACGCGCCCTTCAACTACGTCGAGATCGTCAGCGCGACCGTGATCAGCTGGCTGGTGTTCCGGACGTTCCCGGACCTGTGGGCCTGGGTCGGCATCACCTTCGTCATCGGCTCCGGGCTCTACCTGATCTGGCGGGAGCGCAAGGCCGTGGTGGGACCCGACCAGTTCGGGCCGGTGTGACCCGCGCGCCGCGGCCGGCGCGGGGCCGGCCGCGGCGTGCCCGCGCTACTGGCTGGCGTGCGCGTCGGCGGCCGCGGCCGCCGCCGCGGCCCCGAACTGCTCCTCCTCGGTCGACCCGCCCAGGGCGCCCAGCTCCGAGTCGCCGTTCGACACCAGCATGGTCACCTGGTCGTAGTAGCCCGCGCCGACCTCGCGCTGGTGGCGCACCGCGGTGAACCCGTCCTTGGCCGACGCGAACTCGCGCTCCTGCAGGCTGACAAACGCCGGCATGCCGGCGTCCCGGTAGTTGCGCGCCAGGTCGAACATGCTGTGGTTGAGCGCGTGGAACCCGGCGAGCGTCACGAACTGGAAGCGGTAGCCCAGCTTCCCGAGCTCGTCCTGGAAGGACGCGATCTCCCGGTCGCCCAGGTTCTTCCTCCAGTTGAACGACGGCGAGCAGTTGTACGCGAGCTTCTTCCCGGGGAACCTCTCGTGGACCGCCCCTGCGAACTCGCGCGCGGCCGCCAGGTCGGGGACCCCGGTCTCGCACCAGATCACGTCCGCGTGCGGGGCGTACGCCAGCGCGCGCGCGATCGCCGACGGGAGGCCGTTGCGCACCCGGTGGAATCCCTCGGCGGTGCGCGGTGCGTCGGCGTCGATGAACGGCCGGTCCGCCGGGTCGATGTCCGACGTCACCAGCTTCGCGGCCTCCGCGTCCGTGCGCGCGATCAGCACCATCGGGACGCCCGCCAGGTCGGCCGCGAGGCGCGCCGCCACCAGGCGCGTGATTGCCTCGGAGGTCGGGACCAGGACCTTCCCGCCCATGTGCCCGCACTTCTTCGCCGACGCCAGCTGGTCCTCGAAGTGGACCCCGGAGACCCCGGCCTCGATCATCGCCCGCGTCAGCTCGAACGCGTTGAGCGGGCCGCCGAACCCCGCCTCGGCGTCGGCGACGATCGGCGCGAACCAGTCGATGGAGTCGTCCCCCTCCGAGTGGGAGATCTGGTCCGCCCGCACCAGCGTGCGGTTGATCCGGTCGACCACCTGCGCCGCGCTGTTCGACGGGTAGAGCGACTGGTCCGGGTACATCTCGCCCGCCAGGTTCGCGTCCGCCGCCACCTGCCACCCGGAAAGGTAGATCGCGCGCAGCCCCGCGCGCACCTGCTGCATCGCCTGGTTCCCGGTGAGCGCGCCCAGGGCGTTGACGTACTTGCCGTCCCCCTCGTCAAGCAGGTCCCACAGCTTCCGCGACCCCATCTTCGCGAGGGTGTGCTCGACGGTGACGCTCCCCCTCAGGCGGACGACGTCCTCCGCCGAGTACGGGCGCGTGATCCCGCTCCAGCGCGGGGACGTCTCCCACTCCCTCGCAAGCTCGGCCGCCGCGGGCCCGTGGTCCTTTCCGTTGTTCATCAGCGCCTCCTGGTTGCGTCTGGTTTTTCGCCTAGTCGATGAGCGCGTACGCCCCGGTCGTGAGAAAGTCCTGGAAGTCGTCGCCGACGACCAGGGACCGCAGCAGGTCGGCCGCCTGGCCCAGAGCGTTGGGCGCCAGGGCCTCCCCGGCCGCCTTCGCCACCCCGTCGCGTGCCGTGGCCAGCTCGGCCTCGAACAGCCCCGCGGTGGCCTTCGTCCCGTCGAGGTCCTGCCCGTCGCGGATCCACTGCCACAGCTGGCTGCGCGAGATCTCGGCGGTGGCCGCGTCCTCCATCAGGTTGAAGATCGGCACCGCGCCCGCGCCCGACAGCCAGGCCGCGACGTAGTGCAGCGCGACCCGCACGTTGTTGGAGAACTCCGCCGGCGACTTCGGCCCGTCGGGACACGCGAGCAGCTGTTCGGCGGTGTGCCCCGTCGGCGGCACCCTCCCCTTCTGGTTCGGTTCCGGCATCTCCCGGTCGAACACCTCCGCCGCGACCGCGATCAGGTCCGGGTGCGCCACCCACGTGCCGTCGTGGCCGTTGCCGACCTCGCGCGCCTTGTCGGCGCGCACGCCGTCGAGGGCGCGCGCGTTCGCCTCCGGGTCGTTGGCGATCGGGATCAGCGCGGCCATGCCCCCCATCGCGTGGCACCCGCGCCGGTGGCAGGTCCTGACGAGCTCCAGCGAGTAGGCGTCCAGGAACGGGACCGCCATCGTCACCTGGCGCCGGTCCGGGAGCGTCCGCCCCCCGTGCCCGCGAAGCGTCTTGATGTAACTGAAGATGTAGTCCCAGCGCCCGCAGTTGAGCCCGGCGATGCGGCCGCGAAGCGCGTGGATGATCTCGTGCATCTGGAACACCGCCGGCAGGGTCTCGATCAGCACCGTCGCCTTCGCCGTGTTCAACGGGACGTCCAGCCGGCGCTCGGCGAACGCCATGACGTCGTCCCACAGCTCGGCCTCGCGCCAGTGCTCCAGCTTCGGAAGGTAGTAGAACGGGCCGCGCCGGCGCCCGGCAAGCGTCGCCGCGTTGTGGAAGAAGAACAGCCCGAAGTCGACAAGCGCGCCCGGCACCGGGCGCCCGTCCACCGTGACGTTGCGCTCGGGGAGGTGCCAGCCGCGCGGGCGCACGATCAGCTCGCAGGAGTGGTCCGGGTCCAGCCGGTAGTCCTTCCCGCGCCGCTCGTCGCGCAACTCCAGCCGCCCCTCGACTGCGCGCCGCAACGCGACCTGGCCGCCGACCACGTTGGCCCACGTCGGCGACAGCGAGTCCTCGAAGTCCGCCATGTAGGCCCGCGCCGGCGAGTTCAGCGCGATCACGATCTTCTTCGCCTCCGCCGGCGCGGTGATCTCCACCCGCCGGTCCTCCAGCGCATCCGGCACCGGCGACGCCGTCCACTCGGACGAGCGGATCTCCTCCGTCCCGGGGTCGAAGCCCGGCAACTCCCCGCCGTTGAAACGCTCCTGCGCCGCGGCGCGCGCCGACAGCAGCGCATCGACGCGCGGGCCGAAGCGCGCCGCCAGCTCGCCGACAAACCCCAGCGCCTCCGGGGTGAGCGCCGTGCCGGCGCCCTCG
Source organism: uncultured Gammaproteobacteria bacterium (assembly GCA_964654265.1). Taxonomy (GTDB): domain Bacteria; phylum Pseudomonadota; class Gammaproteobacteria; order Tethybacterales; family CBDBMS01; genus CBDBMS01. The sequence goes on from CAZZIL010000059.1 coordinate 7,120, forward strand.
ACCGCGCTCTCCCGGGCCAGGGCGGCCTGCGCGCCCGTCTGGTCTGGCTGTGTCATGTCGTCTTGCGCCCCGCCATTGTGCATTGCACAATAATATAGCCAATGTCGCGCGCGAAGTCAAGCGCGCGCCCGGTTTTCGGGTCCCCCTTGGCGCGGCGGGGGCGGCGCGCTTTCCGGGGCGTCGCCGCGGCCGCGGGGCGCGCCCGCCGCGCGGCGCGGCGCGGCGCCGTGTTGCGGTGCAAAGCGGGGCCGCCCCGGCCGGGCGCGGTCCGGCGAGGCGACGGGGGGCGCGACACGGTGCGCCGCGGCGCGGCGTGCAACCCGGCGGGAAATTGTGTAGACTACGGCATCGGCCAGCCACTTGGAGGAAACGCCATGCTTGGAACCAACACACTCGGGCGCGCGGCCCTGGCGTGCGTCTCGTGCGCCCTGGCGCTTGCGCCGGCGCAGGCGCAGGACGACCCGATCCTGCTGAAGACCCCGATCGCGTTCGGGTCGAACCTGATCGCGCTCGGCACCCCGATCATCTACATCTCCGAGACGCTGGAGAAGGTCAGCGGCGGGTCGATCAAGATGCGGTTCTACGAGCCCGGCAAGCTGGTGGCGCCGTTCGAGATCCTGGACGCCGTCTCCACCGGGAAGACCAACTCGGGTTACGCCACCGCGGGCTACTGGACCGGGAAGATGAAGGCGGCCCCGCTGTTCGCGGCGATCCCGTTCGGGCCGGAGGCGCCGCAGTACATCGCGTGGCTGTACTACGGCAACGGCCTCAGCCTGTACCAGGAGATGTACGACAGCAACGGCTACAACGTCCACGTCGAGCCGTGCGCGCTGATCTCCCCGGAGACCTCCGGGTGGTACAAGGAGAAGGTCACCCGACCCGAGCAGCTGGAGGGGCTCAACATCCGCTTCTTCGGGCTGGGCGGGGAAGTGATGAAGAAGCTGGGAGCCAACCCCTCGCTGCTTCCCGGCGGCGAGATCTTCGGCGCGCTGGAGAAGGGGCAGATCGACGCGACCGAGTTCTCGATGCCGGCGATCGACGAGCGCCTGGGCTTCCACAAGATCGTGAAGAACAACTACTTCCCGGGCTGGCACCAGCAGTCGACGCTGTTCGAGCTCCTGGTCAACAAGGACGTCTGGGAGAACGACATGAGCGAGACCCAGCGGGAGATCGTCAAGACGGTGTGCCGGGCCTCGATCACCAACTCGATCGCGGAGGCGGAGTTCGCCCAGGGCTCGACGCTGGTGCGCCAGCGCGACGAGAACGGCGTCAGCATCGAGTACTGGAGCGACGACATGCTCGCGACGTTCCAGCGGGCCTGGGACGAGGTCGTGCAGGAGCTGATCGCCGAGGACGAGTTCTTCAAGAAGGTGTGGGACGACTTTTCCGCCTTCGACGAGGAGTACCAGCTCTGGGTGAGCCACGCGTACCTCCCGCGCAAGCGGTGACCGCGCGGCCGCGGCGCCGGCGGTGACGGCCGGGCGGGCCGGCCCGCCGCCGTGAGGGGGGAGGAGCGACAGGCGGCGCTGCCGCCGCACCCGGCGGCGCGCGTCCCCGACATCATCGACGGGCTCGTCCTGCGCCTCGGGCTCGCGCTGTGCGGGCTCAACCTGGTCCTCGCGGCGACGATCGTCACCCAGGTGACGCTCCGCCACGGGTTCGGCGGCGGCCACGTGTTCCTGGAGGAGCTGCAGTGGCACTTCTACGCGGTCGCCATCATGTTCGGCGTCTCCTACCGGTCGCTGGAGAAGGGGCATGTCCGCGTCGATGTGCTCAGCCGCAACTTCAAGCCGCGCACCCGCGCGCTGGTCGACATCCTCGGCAACACCTTCCTCCTGCTGCCGTTCACCGTGGTGCTGATCGACCACGGGATCGACTTCGCCTACGACGCCTACCGGGTGGGCGAGTCGTCCGACTCGCCCCTCGGCCTGCCGCACCGCTGGATCATCAAGTCGGTGATCCCGGTGAGCATGTCCGTGCTGCTGCTCGTGTGCCTGTCGAACATCTGGCGTGACATTGTCGCCTGGCGGCGGCTCTCCCCGGGCTGATGGAGGCCAACACCGTCCTGGTGATCCTGATGGGCCTGACGTTCATCGGGCTGCTGTTCACCGGCTACCCGGTGGCGTTCGTGCTCGGCGGGACCGCCATGCTGTTCGCGCTCATCGGCAACATCTCCGACGCGTACTTCGGGACCATCACCGGGCTCGACTACCTGACCGTCGGGCTGGTCGTCAACCGCATCTACAAGGTGATGGACAACTGGCTGCTGGTGGCGTTGCCGATGTTCATCCTGATGGGTCACCTTCTCGACCACTCCGGGGTCGCCGAGCGCATGATGCACTCGTTCCAGCGCCTGTTTGGCCAGGTCCACGGCGGACTCGCGGTGGCGATTGTCGCGATGGGGATGATCCTCGCCGCCTCCACCGGGATCATCGGCGCCTCGGTGGTGCTGCTCACGGTGATGACCCTGCCGCTGATGATGCGCCAGGGCTACTCGGTCCCGCTGGCGACCGGGACCATCGCCGCCTCCGGCACGCTCGGCATCCTGATCCCGCCGAGCATCATGCTGGTGATCATGGCCGACCAGCTCGGCATCTCGGTCGGCGACCTGTTCGTCGGCGCGCTGATCCCCGGGATCCTGCTCGGCACGCTCTACATGGCCTACATCGTCGCCTACGGGATGATCAAGCCGTCGCACACCCCGTTGCCGGCGGAGCACAGCCCGCTGACCGCGGAGGTCGCGATCGAGGCGGCCAAGGCATCGCTGCCCGCCATCCTGCTGATCTTCGCCGTGCTCGGCTCGATCTTCGCCGGCATCGCGACGCCGACGGAGGCGAGCGGGATCGGCGTGCTCGGCGTCCTCGTCCTCGCCGCGCTCAACCGGCGCCTGTCGTTCTCCATGGTCAGGGAATCGACGGTCATGACGTTCTCGACCACGGCGAACATCTTCGCCATCTTCATCGGGGCGACGGCGTTCGCCCTGGTGTTGCGCGAGCTCGGCGGCGACCAGGTGATCGAGGACGCGCTCACCTCGATCCCGTTCGGCAAGTACGCGGTGGTCATCTTCATCCTGCTCATCATCTTCCTGCTCGGGTTCCTTCTCGACTGGATCGAGATCACCCTGATCGTCCTGCCGCTGATGGCCCCGGTGGTCGAGCGCCTCGGCTTCGGCTTCGACGGTTACGGCGTCGTCGACTACCCGGACCTGCTGTGGTTCGTGCTCCTCACCGCGATCGCGCTGCAGACGTCGTTCCTGACGCCGCCGGTCGGGTTCGCGCTGTTCTACCTGAAGGGGGCCGCGCCCCCCGAGGTGAAGATCACCGACGTCTACCGGGGAGTCTGGCCGTTCGTCGTGCTGCAGCTGGTCGTGCTCGCCCTGGTGGTCGCGTTCCCGCAGATGGTGAACTGGCTGCCGGCCGTGGTCTACGGGGACTGAGCGGCGCCGCCCGCGACCGACTCCAGGATCTCGACCGGCGTCCCGGGCGCGACCAGGTCGAACAGCTCCACGACGTCCCGGTTGCGCATGCGGATGCACCCGATCGACCCGGGTCGGCCGAGGTCGGCGTCGTCCGGCGCCCCGTGGATGTAGATGTAACGGCGCATGGTGTCGACGTCGCCGAGCCGGTTGCGCCCGACCTCGGTCCCGGAAAGCCACAGGATCCGCGTCAGGATCCAGTCGGCCCCGGGCCGGGCGGCGCCCAACTCCGGGGTGTAGGTCTCCCCGGTCGGGCGCCGGCCCCGGAACACCGTGTTCTCCGCCGCGCCCGCGCCGATCTTCGCGCGCACCACGTGGCGCCCGCGCGGCGTCCTGAGGCTGCCGTTGGCCTCGCCGGCCCCGTTGCGCGAGGTCGACACCGGGTAGCGCCGCAGCCGCCGGCCGTCCTCGAACAGGTCAAGCGACTGGCGCGACAGGTCGACCCGGATCTCCCTCACCGCCGCGCGGCGAAGAACCGCCTCATCAGGTCCGCCGACCTGTCGGCAAGCACGCCCCCGGACACCTCGGTGTGGTGGTTCAGCCCGTGCCGGGGAGAGAACAGGTCCGCGCGGCTCCCGCACGCGCCGAACTTCGGGTCGCGCGCGCCGAACACCAGCCGCGACAGCCGTGCGTGCAGGATCGCCCCGGCGCACATCGCGCACGGCTCCAGCGTGGTGTAGATCGCGTGCCCCGCCAGGCGGTGGTTCCCCGCCGCGGCGAACGCCTGGCGCAACGCCACTATCTCCGCGTGCGCGGTCACGTCGGTGTCGCCGAGCGTCCGGTTGCGCCCCTCGCCAACGGCCTGTCCGTCGGGGCCGACCACCACCGCGCCGACCGGGACCTCGCCGGCCCGGAACGCCTCGTTGGCCAGCCCGAGCGCCCGCGCCATCCAGGCGCCGTCGCCTTCCGCCCCGGCTCGCTCAGCGGAAGCGCACCCCGGCCGCACGGCGCTCCAGGTAGCGCTGGTGCCACTCCTCCGCGCGCCAGAACTCGGAGGCGTCGGCGATCTCGGTCGCGACCGGGCGCGGATGGGCGCCCCGGACCTCCAGCGCCCGCAACGACCGCTCCGCCTGCTCCCGCTGCCCGGCATCGACGCAGAAGATCGCGCTGCGGTACTGCCGGCCGACGTCGGGGCCCTGGCGGTCCACCTGCGTGGGGTCGTGCATCCCCCAGAACGCCTCGAGCAGGTCCCCGTACGAGACCCGTCCCGGGTCGTAGCGCACCTCCACCGCCTCCGCGTGGCCGGTGTTCCCCAAACACACCTGCTCGTATGTCGGGGACGCCGTGTGGCCGCCGGTGTAGCCCACCTGGGTGTCGACGACACCGGGAATCCCGCGGAACGACGCCTCGACGCCCCAAAAGCACCCGGCGGCGAAAATCCCGCGGCCGATTTCCGTCTCCGCCATCGCGCTCCGTCGTGGTTGTCCCGGCGCCCATTATAGGCGCGGCGGTCCCGCCGCTAGAATCTTGGCCGGGCCGTCCCGCGCGGGCGGCGCCTGACAAACATGGGAGATCCCGTCCACCCCGACCACGGCCTTGGCGCCAAGTTGCGCATCGCGCACCTGGTGCCGCGCCTGGAGGAGGGGGGCGTCGAGCGCGCGGTGCTCGATCTCAACCGGGGAATGCGCGCGCGCGGGCACGAATCCTTCGTGGTCAGCGCCGGCGGCCGGCTGGAGCGCCGCGTCGTCGAGGACGGCGGCTCCGTGGTGCGCCTCGATGTCGCGGGCAAGAACCCGGCGACGCTTGTCGCGCGCGCGCGGCGCCTGCGCGACGCGCTTCGCGGGATCGCGCCCTCGGTGGTCCACGTCCACAGCCGGCTGCCCGCGTGGCTGCTGAGGCTGGCGGACCCCGGGTTCCCGGTGGTGTCCACCGTGCACGGTTTCAACCGGGTCGGCGCCTACAGCCGGGTGATGGTCCGGGCGGCGCTGGTGGTCGCCCCCTGCACGGCGCTGCGCGACCACCTGTCGCGGCACTACCGGGTGCCGGGCGACCGGGTCGCCGTGATCCCCTGGGGGATCGACCCGGCGCTCCGGCGCGCGGCGCGCGCGGCGGAGCCGGCGCCGATCCGGCGCAAGTGCCGCGGTCCGGGCGCGCGCCTCGCCGTCTCGGTCGGGCGGCTCTCGTCGCGCAAGGGACACGACCTCTTCATCCGCGCGCTGGCGCTCGCGTGCGGGAAGGCCGGCAACCTGTTCGGCGCCGTCGTCGGCGGCGCGCCCGGCTCCCGGCGGCACGCCCGGCTGGAGCGGCTCGCCCGCGACTGCGGGGTCGAAGACCGGGTCGACATCGTCGGGGCGACCGACGACATCGCCTCGGTCTACCGGGCGGCCGACATCCTGGTCGCCGCCTCCCCGAAGCCGGAGGGGTTCGGCCGGGTCGCGCTCGAGGCGATCGCGATGGACCGCCCGGTCGTCGGGGCCCGCCAAGGCGGCCTCCTCGACATCGTCCGCGACGGCGTCAACGGGCTCCTGCACGAGCCCGGGGACCTCGCCGGGATGGCCGACATGATCGCCGCCGCGGCCGCCCGGGAATGGGGCGGGATCAGCCACACCGTCGGGGAGTTCACCCTGGAGCGCACCGTCCGGGAGATGGAGTCGGCCTACTTCCGGTGCGCGCGGGAGGGAGCCGCCCCGCCTGTCGGCTGTACAATCGCCGCGTCCCGATGACGAAGCCGGCCCCTCCTCCCGCCCTCAGCAAGCCCCCGCCGGGCCCGGCCGGGCTGTTGCGCGACATCCCGTCGGCCGACACCGCGCCGGAGACGCCGCCGGACGAGCTGCGCCGGCCGTGGTGGCTCTTCAACGGGCACCTTGAGACGTGGTACTCCCAACGCAAGTGCGCCGGCATCGCCATCGAGTTCGAGTCCGAGCACGTGCGCACGCCGGACTCCGACAGCGTGCTGTTCCGCCACGTGCGCGGGCGCCCGGACCGGCCGCTGCTCATTGTCTTCCACGGGCTGGAGGGCGGCAGCGACAGCCCCTCGGTCAGGATGGTCGCCGGCCACTTCGTCCGGCTGGGCTGGTCGGTGGCGGTCCCCCATTTCCGCACGTGCGGGATGATGAACCGGCTGCCGCGCGCCTACCACGCCGGCGACTCGGCGGAGATCGGCTGGATGGCCAAGTACTCGGCCAGCCTCGTTGCCGCGCCGCGCACGCACGCGGTCGGGATCTCGCTGGGCGGAAACGCCCTCGCCAAGTGGCTCGGCGAGGGGCGCCAGGCCATCGTGCAGTCCGCCGCCGCGGTGTGCGCGCCGCTGGACCTGGAGCGCAGCGCCCACCGCCTCGGGCGCTGGCTCAACCGCCGTCTCTACGCCGAGCACTTCCTGCGCACCCTTCTCGACAAGGCCGAGGCGAAGGCGCGGCAGTACCCCTACCTGGTGGACGTGCGCCGGCTGCGCCAGGCCGATTCCCTGCGCAAGTTCGACGACGCCTACACCGCCCCGGTCCACGGGTTCGACGGCGCCGACGACTACTACCGGCGCGCGAGCGCCAAGGGCCTGATCGCCCAGGTCAGCACCCGGCTGCTGTGCATCAACCCGCGCAACGACCCGCTGGTGCCGCACCAGTCGCTGCCCCGGCAGGAGGAGACGCCCCACTGCGTCACCATCGAGACCCCGAGGCACGGCGGCCACCTCGGATTTGTCTCCGCCGGCGGGAAAGTCGACTGGCTCCCGAGGCGCCTGGAGCGCTTCTTCACCACCGGGTCGTGACCCGGGCAACCGACCCGGGCGGCATCGACCCGTCGATCTTCAAGGCCTACGACATCCGCGGGGTCGCCGACACGCAGCTGGGGCCGGGCGTGCCCGGACGGATCGGCGCCGCGTATGTCGCGCGCGCGCTTCTTGGCGGTGCGGGGACCGTCGCGGTCGGGCGCGACGGCCGGCTGTCGAGTCCGCGCATCGCGGACGAGCTCGCCCGCGGCCTGCGGGACGCCGGGGCCGACACCGTCGACATCGGCCTGGTTCCGACCCCGATGCTCTACGAGTACGCGCTGCTCCACGCCTCCGGCAACGGGATCATGGTCACCGGCAGCCATAACCCGAAGGGGCACAACGGGCTCAAGATGATGGCCGGAGGGCGCCCGGTCGTCGACCAGGACATCCAGGGGCTGCGCGCGGAGGCGGAGGCGGGGCCCCGTCCCGGCGCACGGCCCGGGACGGCGCGGCACGACGACTTTGCCAACGAGTACGTCGGGCGCGTCCGCGACGGCGTCGCGCTCTGGCGCCGGGTCACGGCCGTCGTCGACTGCGGCAACGGCGCCGCCGGCGTGGTCGCGCCGCGGGCGCTGCGCGCCACCGGCTGCGACATCATCGAGCTGCACAGCCGGGTCGACGGGAACTTCCCGAACCACCACCCGGACCCGTCGCGGCCGCAAAACCTGGAGGACTGCCTGCGCGCCGTGCGCGAGTCCGGGGCCGAGATCGGGATCGCCTTCGACGGCGACGGGGACCGGCTCGGCGTGGTGTCCCCATCGGCCGGGATGGTCTACCCGGACCTTGTGCTGATGCTGTACGCCGACGACGTGCTGCGCGCGCGCCCCGGGGCGAAGGTCGTCTACGATGTCAAGTGCACCCGCCTGCTCGCGCCCTGGATCCGCGCGCGCGGCGGGATGCCGGTCATGTCGAGGACCGGGCACTCCTTCATCAAGCGGCGGATGCGAGAGGAGGACGCCGCGCTCGGCGGAGAGATGAGCGGGCACTTCTTCTTCCGCGACCGCTGGAGCGGGTACGACGACGCGATCTACGCCGCCGCCCGGCTGCTCGAGATCGCATCGCGGGTCCCGGGCGCCGAGGACGCGCTCGGGACGCTCCCGGTGTCCCACGCATCCCCGGAGGTGCAGGTCGATGTCACCGGCGCCGGCAAGGACGCCCACGAGATCGTCGCGATGCTTGCGCGCGACCCCGGGTTTGGCGACGCCGTCAGCGTGGACCGCACCGACGGGCTGCGGGTCGAGTTCGAGCGCGGGTTCGGGCTGGTGCGCCCGTCGAACACCACCCCGACCTTGGTGCTGCGCTTCGAGGGGGACACCCCCGCGGACCTCGACGCCATCCGCGCCAAGTTCCGCGACCGGCTCCTT